>CAZRNK010000308.1:0-3186 GCA_964601435.1 uncultured Oscillospiraceae bacterium
CACGTCGATTCCGATTCTGACTTTCATAATATAGCTTTCCAGTCTCCTGATTCTTGTTGAGATGCTTTTGGGGGCCCGGGATGAGAGATTACGCCTCTCAGAAATAGATAAACACCATAATGATGACCGTGATGGCTGTTACCACCCAGTTGGCCAGGAAAACCTTATTGGTGGTTGTCACCGGGTCATAGCCCACAAAGTTGGAGGCCCACACCACCTGGGTAGAGGTTGGACAGGACTGACTGGGCCAGCGGTAGGCAGCATAGAACACGGCAGACAGAGCAATCACCGGCACGGCGTTCACCGCTACCATGGAGGCTGCCAGACCGGCCCCCAGACCCATGAGGTTGAAGGGGCCACGGTACAGGCCCAGAGGTGCCAGCACGCACACAAATATGATCAAAGCAACGGCGGTACTTGGAGTAATTGCCTCCATGAAGGGAGCTATGGCCGCCTGGGTGGTGGAGGCGGTCATGGCATTGATAATCATACCTATGCCGAACATCAGTCCGGCAGTGGGCGCGCCGTCCTTAAAACCCTCGTAGCAAGACTGCACCAGCATGGATGAATACTTGCTCCACTTCCCGTTAACGGTGAAAATGATGGCCCAGGCAATGCCCACCATAAAAATGGGGATGGCATCCAGCTCAAAGACTAACATGACGATCACGACCACCAGAGGGGTAATGCAGGCCATGAAGCCCCTGAAGCCGGTCAGGCGGGGCCGCTCCTGGACTTCCTCTTCCTCTTCCTTATTCACCGGAGCGGCAAAGGCAAACTTTCTGCCGTTCTTCCGGAAGTTCCAGACCAGATATACCACAAAGAACACAACGCACACGCCGCACAGAATGCCGGCGCACAAGGACATGTCAGCCATATCCACACCGGTAATGTCGGCGATAGCGGAAATATTGGAAGGGTTCATGCAATACCCACCGCACATAGCAGCCAGGTAAGCGTTGCAAGCTACGATGGGAGGCACGCCCACAGACAGCATAATGGGCAGCACCACGGCACCCACCATTGCAACGGCACCGGTACCGAAAAGCACTGTGAACAGGAAAGTGGTCACCGCGCACAGAGCCAGGGAGACCACCAAAGGCTTATCCCCGCCCAGCTCGGCAGCCTTTTTGATGATGGTATCGGTTACGCCTGTCCGATAGAGAATCTGGCTCAGCCAACAGCTGAACAGAATGGCCACATAAGTACTGGCCAGCCTGGTGGCACCGGAGGACAGCACAAAGGTTAAGATCCCCTCGTCTCCCAGAGCGGGAAGGCCGCCGGCGATCCCAATCAAAATCGCCATCAAGGGCAACGCCAGCAGGGCAGGCAGTTTCTTGCTCATCATGAGAGCGGCCATTCCCATGAAAATGATGATTACGATAATACCAGTAAGCATAATATTCCTCTCTTTCTTTCTCCTTTATCCTATTTCTTTCGCCGGGGCTGGGCGATCCCCACTCATCTCCCCCCGACCCCCGGCCTCAATTATGACAGCTGGTTTTATAAATTCAATTTATAAAACCGTTTTCTGTATTGAATTGTAAATATCGCGTGGAATATTGTCAACTTATTTTTTATTTTTTGTGCATTTTCACTTTCTATCTTTATCTTTTTGTTTATTATCACGTTTTTCATCAGAAACCCCTTGCACCTTTTATAAAAAAAGTTATACTTAATTTTACGAAATGAATAACTGCTTTGAGGCAACTCAAGAAAGAGGATCACATGACAAGAAAACAATCTGCGAGTATGGAAATCAAGCAGCAGAACTATACCAATGTCTTTCAGCAGCTGCGCAGGATCCATGGTATGACCCGGCAAGACTTAGCCATTTCCCTTCAGCTCTCCCTCCCCACAGTGACCCAAAACATCAGGAAACTGCAGGAGGAGGGGCTTGTGGAGGAATCGGGAAGCATGGGCAATACCGGTGGGCGAAAGGCCAAGCGCTATGATATCGTCAAGGCTGCCAGAGTAGCCGTAGGGCTGGATATTACCCGCAATCATGTCACCATCGTCCTGGTAGATCTGACCGGCAACATCATATTCCGCGCCCGGACCCGCCGGAAGTTCCAGCAGGAGGATGACTATTACCGTTATCTGGGCGAACTGGTGGAGCAAGCTGTATCCAACGCACATCTTCCCCACTCCAGTATTTTGGGGGTCGGCATCGGCGTGCCCGGACTGGTCACCAGAGACCATCAGAGCGTGTTTTACGGCAAGATCCTCAACTTTACCGGCGCCACCTGCGCTGAATTCTCCAAATATATCTCCTATCCCTCTGCCCTATTTAACGACGCCAATGCAGCCGGCTTCGCGGAAAGCTGGTCCCATCAGGAGTCTTTCAGCGCCTTTTATCTGATGCTCTCCAACAATGTGGGCGGCTCTGTGGTCCTGGACGGGCGGGTATATGACGGACAGAACCTGCGCAGCGGCGAGGTGGGGCATATATGTATCGTGCCTAACGGAAGGCCCTGCTACTGCGGCCAGCGCGGTTGCGTGGATGCCTATCTGGCCGCCACGGAGCTTTCCTCCCACACAGAGGGCAATTTAGCTGCGTTTTTCAGCCTGTTGGAAAGCGGAGATCCGTCCATCTCCGACATATGGAACAATTATCTGGACCACATGGCCCGGACTGTCAATACCTTGAATATGCTCTTTGACTGCACCATCATTCTGGGCGGATATGTGGGGGAATACATCGCCGGGCGCATGGACGAGATCAGGAGCCGGGCGGAAAAGTTGAACACCTTTGAGCACAACGCGGATTATCTGGTGTGCTGCTCCTATCAGACGGAAGCCATCGCCGCAGGCGCAGCCCTCTACTTCATCAGCCGCTTCATTGATTCTATCTAAAGTTTTTCCTCTCCTCCCTGTTAAAATTTCCAAAACCCCACGGGACCTCACATCCGGCGTTCAGCTGTGAGGTCCTTTTCCAACATCCTTGGAACAATTCGAAAATGGAATTGCTACATCTCATCTTCCCTGTGTTTTCTGGGTTTACATAGCCTTAGAGCGGCATCTTTTTCCCATACAAAAGACTATCGTCCCGTTTATGCCGTCAACGAAATAATTCCCCATCCACTCCACATGGTACTTGTCGACAATTTTCAAGGCTGTTAAAATTGGAGCAGTAAAATTTCCATCAGGAGAAAGGGGATATCTATATGCCACGAGACGCTGCTA
>CAZRNK010000309.1:0-3173 GCA_964601435.1 uncultured Oscillospiraceae bacterium
GCAATCCGCTGCATATGGGCAATGCGTAAATCGTGGAATACCGCCCCCTGGTTGATGCCCCAGAGCATCTGCCCAGGATTTACCGCGTCAGGCTCGGCAGTATATGTCTCCAGCGCTTTTTTGCACCGCTCCAGCCATCTCGCTGTGCGGTCGCAAGAAGCGGCTACATAATCATAGGGAGAGGGAATCTGAATGCACTCATCAAAAGCCATGGCAATATCGCTGCCCAGGTTCGCCTGGATTCGCATGCTCTCTTCCGGCCCCATGAAAATCTTCCGTCCATCCACATGGGAGTGAAAGGTTACGCCTTCTTCGGAAATCTTCCGCAGGCTTGCCAAAGAAAAAATTTGAAAGCCGCCGCTGTCCGTCAAAATGGGGCCATCCCAGGTCATAAACCGGTGCAGCCCTCCCAGGGCGCGGATGTTTGCATCTCCGGGGCGGACATGGAGGTGGTAGGTATTGGACAGCTCAACCTGACAGCCGATGCGGGACAAATCCTCCGCAGACAAACCGCCCTTGATGGCCGCCTGGGTGCCAACATTCATGAAAACCGGGGTCTGTACACTGCCATGGGCTGTGGTAAACACGCCCCGGCGGGCCTTCCCTTCCCGCTTTAAAATTTGAAACCGTGTCAGCTTCTATCACTCCAACTCTTCATATTCAGACAGTAATCTGAGTATACAATATTTCCCGGAGCGATTCAAGGTATTTTTCCTCGCAGAGCATGTCCTCTTATTCTGCCGGGGCCTCCCATTGAGCCGCGCGTTTTACCGCCCGCCGCCAGACGGCATACAGGTTCTCTGCCGCCTGGGCATCCATCTCCGGGTAAAAGATACGCTCTGGCCGGCGCAGGGTTTCAATTTCGTCTACAGAGCTCCAAACGCCGGCGGAAAGCCCGGCCAGAAAGGCCGCCCCAAAGGCCGTCGTCTCCACCATTTGCGGCCTGTCGATGGGCAATCCCAAAATGTCCGCCTGGAACTGCATCATGAAGTCGGATACGCTGGCGCCACCGTCCACCCGCAGGCTGGGCAGGGCCTGCCCTGCCTCCTCCGAGAGGATTTTCAGCAAATCCTTCACCTGATAGGCAATCCCCTCCAGCACTGCCCGGGCCAGATGTGCCTTTGTGCTTCCGCGGGTGAGCCCCAGTATGGCGCCGCGGGCATACATATCCCAGTAGGGTGCGCCCAGGCCTGTGAAAGCCGGCACCATATAGACGCCGCCGTTGTCCGGCACAGACTCCGCCAGCAAATCGCACTCCCGGGCAGTACGAATTAGCCCCAATTCATCCCGGAGCCACTGGATGGCGCTGCCCGCGTTGAACACACTTCCCTCCATGGCATAGGTAACATGGCCATCCACGCTCCAGGCCACAGAGGTAAGCAGTCCCCGGGCGGAGCGGGGGGATGTTTGCCCGGTGTTGAGCAGGGTAAAGCAGCCGGTTCCATAGGTGTTTTTTGCCTGGCCGGGTGCAATGCAGCCCTGGCCCAGAAGGGCTGCCGCCTGGTCCCCCGCGCTGCCGCAGAGCGGGACGCCCCAGAGAGCCTCGATACCGGCAATGCCCCGGGCCACCTTCCCATATACCTGGGCAGAGGGGACTGGCTGCGGCAGCATGGACATGGGGATACCCAGCACCCGGCACAGTTCAGCGTCCCATGTCAGCTTATCAATATCAAAGAGCATTGTCCGGGAGGCGTTGGAATAGTCTGTCACATGCGCCGCGCCGCCGGTGAGCTTCCAGATGAGCCAGGTGTCTACCGTCCCAAACAGCAGTTTTCCGTCCTCCGCCCGTTTTCTGGCTCCCGGCACATTGTCCAGAAGCCATTTGAGCTTTGTCCCGGAGAAATAGGCGTCAATCAGCAGCCCGGTTTTGCCCCGGATGTAGCCCGCAAGGCCATCCGCAGCCAGTGCGTCGCAAATCGGCGCCGTCCGCCGGCACTGCCATACAATGGCGTTGTAAATGGGCTTTCCCGTCTCCCTATCCCAAACAATGGTGGTTTCCCGCTGGTTGGTAATGCCAATGCCTGCGATATCCGTGGGCGACAGCCCGCTTTTTTCAAAGGCCTCTCCCATGGCCCGAATCTGGGTTTCCCAGATGACCTCCGGGTCGTGTTCCACCCAACCGGGTCTTGGATAGATTTGCGGAAAGGGATACTGCGCCAGGGTGGCAATCTCCCCTTGCGCATGAAATAAAATGGCCCGGGAGCTGGTCGTCCCCTGGTCTAAGGCCAGAATATAACCGTTCATGTCCCTACCCCCATGTTTTTTCTGGTTGACGAATCTGCGCAAAATGCGTAAACTGGGGCTGTACAGAGCCGTCTTTTTTCAAGTATAGCATAGAAGGAGTGGTTTTGCCATGCCGCAGCAGAAAGAATTTTTCTTCCCTTCCTGTGATAAGAAAAACCAAATCTATGTCCGCCAGTGGATACCGGAGGGCGAGGTTCGCGGCGTTGTCCAGGTTGCCCATGGCGTTGCGGAGCATGTTGCCCGCTATGATACATTTATGGCGTTTCTGGCTGAAAACGGTTTTGCCGCCGCGGGGAACGACCACCTTGGCCACGGAAAAAGTGCTGCCTCTACCGAGGACTTGGGCTTTTTCGGTGAAAATGGCGGTTGGGAAAAGGTTGTGGGCGATATGCACCAACTCCATGAACACCTGGCTGAAGAATACCCGGGAATTCCCCAATTCCTTCTGGGTCACAGCATGGGCAGCTTTCTCGCCAGGACTTATATCATCCGCTACCGCAGCGGCCTTCAGGGCGTAATTCTCAGCGGCACCGGCCATCAGCGCCCGGCCCTGACCCGGGCCGGAGCTGCTATGGCGCAGTTGGAAATCCACCGCCACGGTCCCGACTATAAGAGCCAGCGGCTGAATGATTTGGCCTTTGGCAAATACAACGATGCCTTTGCCCCGGCCCGAACCATTAATGACTGGATTTCCCGGGACACAGAAGTTGTGGACGCCTATACCGACGACCCCCTCTGCGGTTACATCCCCTCTGCAGGGCTGTTTGCGGAGAGGATGCAAGGCCTTCAATATATTACTGCACATCGGAACATTGCCCGCATGAAGAAAGATTTACCCATCTTTTTTGTTTCCGGGGATGCTGACCCGGTTGGTGAGATGGGAAAAGGTGTAATTCGGGCGTATCAGGCCTTTCTGAAGGCCGGGATGA
>CAZRNK010000310.1:0-3172 GCA_964601435.1 uncultured Oscillospiraceae bacterium
GGGGGACCTATTATACCCTGGTGGGCGGCCTGCTGGCAGAGTTCGGCTGGCAGTATAGCTTTTTGACGTATCTGATTGGCGTGCCCATCCTGATTTTGGCGGCGGCCTTTCTGCCGCGGAAGCTGGAGGAGGTCCAGGAAGCGGCGGCCCTGCCGCAAGGCAACAATGGCGGCAAAGCAAAGGCGGTTTACCGGATTAAGGGCGAGGTCTACTGGATTGCCTTTTTGTTTCTCATTTATTTCACGCTTTATTTTGCCTATACCAACAACATCTCTGCCTTTGTGCTCTCTACCGGGCTGGGAGGCGCCAGTGAATCCGGCCTCTCCTATACCATTGTCAATCTCTCCGGCTTTTTCGGTGGCCTCAGCTTCCACTTTATCCGCAAGCGCCTGCGTTACTGGACGCTGCCATTCAGCGTCGCGGTCACGGGACTGGGCTTTCTGGTGATTGCCACGGCAACCAGTCTGCCGGCGGTGTTTATCGGCAGTTTCCTCCACGGTATCGCCATCGGGTGGTATACCCCCAACAACAGCATCCTCTATGGGGAGATTATGCCGCCAGAGGCCATGACCTTTACCCTGGGGGTCACCGGAGCCATCGGAAATGTGGGGCAGCTGGTGTCCACCGTGGTATTTGTAGCGGCGGCGGAGGCCCTGAACGTCACCACTGAGCGGGGTGTCCTTTTGATGAGCAGCTATGGCTATGGCGCGCTGGTTGTGATTTGTGCCGTGTATATGGGCCTTCGCATCCGGCGTATGAAAAAACGCGCCGCCGCATCGGCGGTGCGGAAGGAGGCGGCTGAAAAATGTTAAAAACCCACGCGTATATTACAAGGGAGCACAACCAGCCCTTTCATTTGGAGCCGGTAGAGCTGGCAGAGCCTCTGGCCCAAGAAATCCTGGTGGAGATTACCTCCAGCGGCATCTGCCATACGGATGAATCCGCCCGCAACGGCACCATCCCCGTGGCCACGCCCATTGTCCTTGGTCACGAGGGCGCCGGCGTCGTTGTCAAGGTGGGCAGCGCTGTGGAGGATTTCCAGGCGGGGGATCATGTGGCGCTGAGCTTTGGCTCCTGCGGCCACTGCCGGCCCTGTGTCGGCGGAAAACCCTATGCCTGCGAGCAGATGGGGGCCATCAATTTTGCCGGGTCCCACTGGGACGGGAAGCCCCGTATTTTTCAGGGCGAGCACCCCATCCACTCTTTCTTTTCCCAGTCCTCCTTTGGGGAGTATGTCATTGTCCACCAGCGCAGCGCAGTGAAGGTGGATCAGGACTTTGATTTGCGCCTGGCGGGCCCCCTGGGCTGCGGCATTGAGACGGGAGCGGGTACGGTGCTCAACTGCTTCAAACCGGAAGTGGGCGCCTCTCTGGCGGTGTTTGGCTGCGGTGCCGTGGGTATGAGCGCCCTGATGGCGGCGCGGATTGCCGGGTGCCTGCATATTATCGCCGTGGGCGGCAATGAAGCCAGCCTGGAGCTGGCCCTGGAACTGGGGGCCAACCATGTTATCAACCGGAAGACGTGCAGCGATATCCCGGGGCAAATCCGCGCAATTACTGGCGATGGCGCGGACTACGCCATTGAAACCAGCGGTGTGCCCAGTATGGTAAATGCGGCGCTGAACAGTTTAAATTATCTGGGTAAGCTGGCCCCGGCGGGGGGCACAGCCGGCATGGGCGAGCTGATGCTGGGGGGAAAATCCCTGGTCGGCGTCACCATGGGCTATGCCAACCCGCAGGTGTTTATCCCTCAGATGATTGCCTACCAGAAACAGGGGCGGTTCCCAGTGGAGAAGATTATGAAGTTTTATCCCTTTGAAGCGATTAACGAGGCTTTTGCCGACTCCAACAGCGGCAAGGCCATTAAAGCCGTCATTGTCCGAAAGACCGTGTAAGTGCATTGCAACGGGAAAGCGGGAACGAAACGACGAAAAAGAAAAAAGCCGGCCCGGGCTATTTGCCCGGGCCGGCTTGCCTATGGGAAAAAGGCTTTCTTTTTCTGCGGGACGATGATATACTGAAAATCGAAAGACCGCGCAGGGATACGCCACATACAGGTGAGAGGAGGCAGGAGATGCGTCTGTGGGAAATGGTTTTGACACTTGTACTTCCACTGGGAACCGTAATCTGGGGTGTGAGCCTCTATCACCAAAGGGGGACCTGGCTGCTTGCGGGCTGGAATACCATGCCCAAAGAAAAGAAAGCGGCCTATAACGAGGCGGTAATGTGCCAGCTGTTTGGACGCTGCATCGTTTTTTGCGGAGTTGGCTTCTTTCTGATTCTGTATGGCAGCTTTCAGGGGCGGGACACGATTTTGTGCGCCGGGCTTGCCCTGGTTGGGGCTATGGTTGTATTGACCATGCTCATACCGCGTTTCAATCCCCAAAAGTACCGGAAAAAGTAAAATGAAACTGAGATAATATGAAAAAACCAGGCCCCGCCGCAGGCGGGGCCTGGTTTTTAAAAAGTGACGGGAAAGGAGCGGCTTACGCCATTTTTCTGGCGCTCAGGCGGATGCGCACATAGTCAATATACCAGATACCGTCTTGGTAGAGGCGGCTGCGCAGGGCGTCTTCCGTCTCCGCCAAAATGGCTGCCTTCGTTGCGCCGTCTATCCCTTCAAAGGGCAGGGTAACAAACATGTTTACCCAGTCGGCGATGCCGTGGCCCGGCTTCTGCGGAGTGGGGCGGTCAAAGAGCAGGGCAGTTTCCACCAGCAGGCCCTGCTTTTCCAGAAGGGGGGCATATTGCCCGATGGTGGGAAAATAAAAGGGCCGCTGATAGGTGAGGCCTCTTGCGGAAAAGCGCGCCTCCAGGGTGGCGTGGACAGACTCGCCGCAGCCAAAACCGCCAAACTCGCACACCAGCTCCCCGCCGGGACGAAGCTGGGCGGCGACGTTAGCCAGCAGGGCCTCCTGCTTGCCGGCGTCAATCCAATGAAAAACGGCATTGGAGAAAATGGCATCTGCCGGATCCGGGAGCTGGAAAGACAGGGCATCCGCCTGCAGAAAGTGCAGCTCCGGATAGGCCTCTCTGGCCAGGGAAAGCATTTCCTCCGAGGCGTCGATGCCGAGGACCCGGTAGCCCCGCTGGGAGAGCATTTTGGTCAGTGCCCCGTTTCCGCAGCCCAAATCTACCACAGTGCTGCCGGCGGGAACAGTGAGCAGGGACAG
>CAZRNK010000311.1:0-3145 GCA_964601435.1 uncultured Oscillospiraceae bacterium
TTTGGCCTGTTCTTTTGGGTACTTTTCTTGCAGGAGCAAGAAAAGTACCGCCTTCATCCCTTTCGCAAAGGGGAAAAATAAAAATTTCTTTTGGTTTCTTCTCTTGCAGAAGCAAGAAAAGGAACGTCCCCGTTCCTCCTGCAGGTGGAAATCTTTTCTTGTGTACTTTTGATAAAAAAGAAAAAGCGCCGGAGATAGCCTCCAGCGCTTTTTGCAGCAAACGTTACATCTGCTTGTTGGCGTTAATTTTCACACCCGGGCCCATGGTGCTGGCGGTGACACAGCTCCGGATGTACTGGCCCTTGGCGGCGGCGGGCTTGGCCCGGATAATCGCGCCAATCAGGGCGGCATAGTTCTCGTTGAGCTTCTCTGCGCCAAAGCTCACCTTACCGATGGGGCAGTGGATGATGTTGGTCTTGTCCAGGCGGTACTCAATCTTACCGGCCTTGGACTCGCTGACAGCGCGGGCGATATCGGGGGTAACTGTGCCCGCCTTGGGGGAGGGCATCAGGCCCTTGGGGCCCAGGACCTTACCCAGCCGGCCCACAGTGCCCATCATGTCGGGGGTAGCAATGACGGTGTCAAACTCAAACCAGTTCTCACCCTGGATTTTCTGAATCAAATCCTGGCCGCCGGCATAATCCGCTCCGGCATCCAGGGCCTCCTGGACGCGCTCCTCCTTGCAGAAAACCAGGACACGGACGCTCTTGCCGGTGCCATGGGGCAGGACAATGGCGCCGCGGACCTGCTGGTCGGCATGGCGGGAGTCCACACCCAGCTTCACATGGAGCTCCACGGTCTCGTCAAACTTGGCCTTGCTGGCCTTGATAACCAACTCGAAAGCCTCCTGGGGGTCGTACAGGTTCTGTTTATCAATGAGCTTTGCGCTCTCTTTATAGTTTTTCCCTCTGAACACTTTGTTATTTCCTCCTTGTAATGTGGTTCGTCGGATGGAAAAATCCTCCCACGTAAGGGGCTCGCTTACTCAGCCGCAACAACGACGCCCATGCTCCGGCAGGTGCCGGCAATCATGCTCATGGCAGACTCGATATCCGTGCAGTTCAAATCCGGCATCTTCTGCTCGGCAATCTTGCGGACATCCTCCCGGCTGATGGTGGCAACCTTGTCCCGCTGGGGCACGCCGGATGCCGTCTCGATGCCGCAGGCCTTCTTAATCAGGAGGGCGGCAGGGGGGGTCTTGGTGATAAAGGTAAAGCTGCGGTCGGCATAGACGGTGATGACCACCGGAATCATCATGCCCATGTCGCCCTTGGTGCGCTCGTTAAAGTCCTTGGTGAACTGGCTGATGTTGATGCCATACTGACCAAGGGCGGGGCCAACCGGGGGCGCCGGCGTCGCCTTGCCCGCGGGGACCTGAAATCTTACATATCCAACTATTTTCTGTGCCACTTCTCGTGCACCTCCACTTTCTTATTCTGCGACGGGTTCTACCTGGTCCAGCTCCAAATCCACCGGGGTCTCCCGGCCGAACATGGAAACCACGACCCGGACCCGGTCCTTGTCCGCCTCCAGCTCCTCCACGGTGCCCAGGAATCCCTCCAGGGGGCCGTCGGTGACCTTCACCGTATCGCCCACGGCATAGCCCACCACGACCTCGTGGCGCTCCACGCCCATCTCCTGGATTTCCTGGTCCGTCAGGGGGATGGCCTTCCCATCCGAGCCCACGAAGCCCGTGGCGCCCCGGACGTTGCGGACCAGATGCCAGCTCTCATCCGTCATAATCATTTTCACCAGCACATAGCCGGGATAGACTTTCCGCTCTACGGTCTTGTCCCCGTTGTCGGTGTGCTCGGTGACCGTCTCCACCGGGATGTTGACTTCCGCAATCAAATCCTGCATCCGGCGGTTTTCCGCGGCCTTTAAAATAGAGGCCGCAACTGTGTTTTCATATCCGGAGTATGTGTGGACCACATACCATCTCATCTGTTCCGCCATGGCGCTTAACCTGCCAGGTTAATCAGGGCGTTCACCCCGGCGTCCGCCAGGCTGTCGAACCCCCAGATGACAATGGCGGCCACAAACATAACCACCAGGGCGACCAGCGTATTGTTGACGGTCTGCTTTGGCGTGGGCCAGACGACCTTTTTCAGCTCGCTGCGCATATCCCGGAACCACTTGCCCATCCGCTTGCGGAGGCCGGGCTTCTTCGTGGCTTTCTTTACAGGGGTGGTTGCCGAAGTGTCCACTGCCGGCAGCCGTTCTTCTTTCCTCGCCATTTCCTTCGTCCTTTCTGAAAGCCCTTACTTGGTTTCGGTGTGCACGGTGTGCTTGCGGCAGAAGCGGCAATACTTGTTCATCTCAAGACGGTCGGGCGTGTTCTTCTTGTTCTTGACCGTGTTGTAGTTCCGCTGCTTGCACTCGTTGCATCTCAAAGTCACTTTTACGCGCATTTTTTCGGCACCTCCTTATAAATTTGCCCCACGCTCGGGGGCGAAAACTGCCTCCCTGTATGGGCTGACGCCGGCCTGGCCTCCCCGCGCAAAAAAGCGCGCGACAAGACTGCCTCTCAGCCGACAGGTAACTCATACTATACCACAGGGAGCATCCCCAGTCAACAGCTTTTCCGGGATTTTTGCAGGAAAAATCAAAGATTTCCCCTATAAAAATCAGTATGCCCGCCCTCTTGCCCCATAAAACCGGACATGGTATACTATTGGGCAGAAAAGTCCGGCCGGCCCGGATGATTACAGGAGGCACATCAGCATGCGGATTCTGGCCATTGACTATGGGGACGTGCGCACCGGCCTTGCGGTGTCGGACGCCCTGGGCATCCTCTGCGGAGAGGCCTGGACAGTGGAGGAGCGCGACGCCGACGCCCTGGCGGACTATATTGTCCGGGCCGCGGCGGAGCGGCAGGCGGGAGAGCTCGTCCTGGGCCTGCCCAAGAATATGGACGGCACTGAAGGCCCCCGGGCGGAGAAAAGCCGGATTCTGAAGGAAAAGCTGGAGGCGCGCTGCGCCCTGCCCGTCGTCCTCTGGGATGAGCGGCGCACCACCGTGGACGCCCACCGGATTCTCCACGCCAACGGCAAGCGGATGAAGAAGCACCGGCAGCATGTAGACGCCGTCGCCGCCTCCCTGATTCTGGAGGCCTACCTGGGCACCATGCATTGACGCCGGGGGC
>CAZRNK010000312.1:0-3124 GCA_964601435.1 uncultured Oscillospiraceae bacterium
CAGGGTGATGGTGGCATCGGGTTCAACAATAGAATATGTGTCATAAGGAGTATTAATCAAAAAAGAGGAATAGAACCTCAGGCCAACATCTTCCAGCCGCGATTCGAGTGCCCCGTAAGGGTCGACCAGGAAGAAGGAGCAACTTTCGTAGTACATGTTATTCCATAAGCTATAGGAGTTGGCAACGAAGAGGACCTGCTCCCTGCCCTCCAGGTTGCCGTCAAAGTTGCCGGCAATGGCCGAGTCGACGTAATAGTTCTCAGAAGGATCAAAGTCATAGCCGGATATGTAACTTTCTGCAAATGTCTCTCCGCTTACTGTCAGGACATAGCCGTCGCAGAACAAGGCGTCGGCCTGCTGCATGCCGTCCTTGGCAAACGCCAGCAGCTCCGGCACATGGTACGGGGTAGAGTCCGGAGGGCTACCAAACATCGCAGAAGACCACGCTGACCCTTCCCAGGAGCGCTGCTGGGAGACTGACAGCCCGCCATTCCCGTTGGTTGTAAAGTAGTAGGCGGTCAGGGAGTGTTCCGAGAGGTTTGAGGAGCCCCACGAGCTTATATCCTCAGAAGTGGCGACAAGCAGCTCCTCGTGGTTGTCCATATCCAGGTTGCCGAAGGCCACCGCCGTGGGCCCATTCTGCCCGTCCATTGTCCAGATTTGTTTCAGGCTGTCGCTCCCGGCCTCCTCATACAGCCGGACCTCGCCGCCGGGGTTCCCTCTATCGGGGTTACCCACCGTATCGTCCCAATGCCAGGCGATGGCCAGCTCGTCCTTGCCGTCGCCGTCGGCGTCGCCGGCGGCCAGGCTGATGGTAAAGTCATGTTCCAGCCCAATCTGTTGGCCTTGCAGCGTCAACACTGCTTCTTTGCCGACAGAATTACCTTCTACGGTCAGCCGGTAAATTATGACGTCGCCGGTACCGTCACTGTTGTTATCATAATAATCATTAAAATAGAGCTCTTCCGTGCCGTCGCCATCCAGGTCGCCGGTAGTCAGGTCAAAGCGGTCATCAAAGGTCGTTTCGCCTGAATCATAGGGTTTGCCTGTGTACGGAGGATCGTATAGTCCGATTTCACTGCCCACCCGGCTTCCGGTGGTGGCATTCACCACCCAGAGATAGCCGGACGTGTTTCTGTTCGCAGGGCGGCCGAGGTAGACGATGTAATTGTCCTGGCCGCTGCCGGTGGAGTCAAAGGCGATGCCCTTATAGGTCAAAACAACGTCCCCATTACCAACTGTCAAGCCAGAAGAGCTGGAATTCAGGCTGGAAACGGAGACGGGGTCGCTCTTGCCCGGCACCGATGTGCCGTCGCCGCTGGCGTCATACAGGAAGCTGCCGTCTTGCCTCACAGCCACAATCTCTTGCAGGGGGTTGAAGTAAAAGTTGCCGGCGCCATAGGGGTTGGCCTCGTCCTCATAGAAGAGGTCCGGCGGGGTGGTGTCGAAGCCGAAGGCGTCGTCTGGGTGCCCTCCGCCGCCGCGGCAGAGGCAGTTGTGCCAAGGACTGGCACCAGCCCCAGCACCATGCAGAGCGCCAGCAGGGCTGTTCCAATCCGCTTTCCAAGTTTCATAATCACGGTTCCTCCTTCTTGTCTCTCTCGTTCCCGAAAATTTTCGCTTCCCTGCGCCGGGCGGGACAAGTCCGCCCCGGCGCGCTTTCCCCGGGGACTTACGGCCCCTGGTATGTGGTCCGATGCTGCGCTGTGGGGGGCAGCGAAAAGGACGCGCCGCCTGCGGCGGGCCGCAGTTCGGGCGCATCCAGATTTCCGGGCACGAAAAAAGGGCAAGAAGCAGACGCCTGCTTGCCTCCGTTTGTATATCGAGCGTTTTTCATCCCGGTCAACCCCGTTTTTTTACCCATACAGTGCGCTTGCCTGGCGGCCGGCATGTGGGTGCTGCCGGCCGGTATGCTGCATAGATGTACCACTTATATGCTGTCGCATCTGCACATGTAGACATAACACCAATGTACCACTATATATGCTGTTGTATCTGTACATATATACATACATATGCCATGCTAGCGCCGGGTCTGATTTTTGTCAAGGGGTTAGGAACGAATAACCAATGAGCCGGAACGAAAAATTTAAAAATTATGGACAGGTCTCTTTTTGCTCCCCATAGAGGGCGGCCAGATGCTCGCGCACCGCCCGCAGCCGCTTTACCGGGATGGGGATTTCCTCCCCATTTTCCAGCACCGCGCAGTAGGGCCGCACCAGGGTGATATAGGCGGCGTTGAGCACATAGCCGCGGTGGACGGGCACAAACTCCTCCCCCACGGCCTGGGTAAATTCGGTGATGCTCATGCCGGCGGAAATCACTGCCCCCTTCACCCTGTGGATGGAGCAGTAGCGGCGGTCGGCGGTGGCGTAGAGAATCTCCGCCGGGGCGAGGAAGTGGGTAGTGCCCTCCTTGCGGTCCGGCACCACAATCCGGTGGGTATCCATCTGCTCCCGGTAGTGGCGCAGCAGGTATTGCTGGGCCATGGTGCCCATCTGGCCCACCACGTTCTTGCCCTCGTCCACCTTCAGCTCCCCCATGGGGTTGGACACATGGATGTGGCGGCAAACCAGCGTCCCCTTTTGCAGCTCCCACACGAAGGTGCACCGCTGCTGCACCTGGAGGAAATAGGGCACAGTCGCGTCGGTGGCGACCATATACCGCCTGGTGACAGTACACACGTTCCCCGTGTTCTGGGCCACGGTGAACTCCTGCCCCAGCAGGTGGCAGCGCTGTAAGGCAGGCAGGGTGATGCGGCAGTCCTCCCGGGCGGCCTCCAGGCCCTCCAGATACTGGGCCTGGGCCGAGGCAATCCACACAATGTCCGGGGCGCACCGGGAGAGGACGAACTCCCCGTCCCCCTGCCAGTACCGCTCCAGGCATGTCCGGGTCAGCTCCACAGCCCGTTCCACAATTTCCTTGCGCATATGCCCCACCGCATCCTTTCTTTTTTCGATAGTCCTATGATACGGGCGCCGGGGCAGATTGTCAATGCGCAGCTTGCAAATCGGGCGGCACAGCGGTTCCTTTCTCCAGAGAAAGAACAGGCGTATACTTTTCTTGGTCTTTAAGGCAACACCGCACAAAGGGAAGAATGTGATATAATAAAGCCATGGATAAG
>CAZRNK010000313.1:0-3115 GCA_964601435.1 uncultured Oscillospiraceae bacterium
ATGACTTGCCAGAATGGTTCTCCTGCCTAGTAAGACCATTCATTCGACAAAGTATAACAGTTTTTCGGGAAAAATTTTTTCCGCAAACAAAAAAAGACAGACATTGACAAAATGCTGCCCCTTCTGTTTTCTTATTCCTGGCTGTTTTCCTCCGCCTGCATCTCCTCGTGCATCGCTTTCTTCAGGCGCTCCCGCGCCCGGGAGAGGCGGACGGCCGCGTTCTCCGGCGTGATGGAGAGCTCTTCCGCAATCTCTGCCATGGATAAGTCCTGATAATAGCGATAGCGCAGAATCTGCTGGTCCCGCTCCCGGAGGCCCTGCATGGCCCGGTGCAGCGCGGCGGTCCGCTCTTTCCGAAATACGATTTCCTCCACATTGGGCGCCTGCGGGCCGGAGTCCGTGTCCCAATCCTCCAGGGAGACGGTTTTCACTTTTTCATCTTTCTCCTTCCGCTTCAGGGCCTTGTTGTAGAGCGCAGCGCCGATATAGGCCAGCCGGCGCGCCTCGTTCATTTTCCGGAGTTCGGCCACATGGGGAATCACCCCTTCAAACGTATTCTGTACCGTGTCCTCCGCTGCGCCGTCATCCCGGACAATCCGCTTTGCCCTGTAAAAGAGCAGCCGCTTGTACTTCTGGAACAGCTCGTCGAGGAATTCCCGATCTGCCTCCTCATCCATCGGTTTCGGAGTACGCCTGCGCATGACGGGCATCCCTCCTTTCCCCATGAATGAATGGGGAAATTATACCACGGTGCGCTGATTTGCCGGTGCTCAACATAAGGGAACTGCGCAAAATTTCCCGTTGCAGATTCCCCCGAAAGCCCGTCTATCTCATAGAAGGCTTTCTGGAGGGCCCGCGCCGCGTTCCGGAGCGCGGCGCCAAGAAAAATTCGTCCGGGCACAGCCCCGGCAGCGGAAGCGAGGAGGACGCATGGATTCATATAAGGACGAAAAAAAGGAGGACATGGAGGACGCCTTGTTCGCCGTATTGCTGGATGAGCTGGCCGAGGAGGAGGGCGCCTATCTCCTGGAGGAAAACGCCCGCCTGCTGGCGGACGAGGACTGCCCGCTCCCGGAAGGGTATGAGGAGCGGATGGAGCAATTTTTACGGAGGGAGGTTGGTAAAAAAAAACGGAAAGCCGGCGGACACCGGATGCGCTTCGTCGCCGGATGGATTTGCACGCTGCTGCTCTTAGCCGGCATCGGCGTCGTCTGTTCCGTAGACGCGGTCCGGAGCGAGGCGATTAATTTCCTGATGAATTTGCAGGGAACTTATACCGACTTTCGATTGGAAAATGAAACTGCTAGTCCCGTAGAGACTCCAACAACAGAAGTGAATTCTATTCTCGCGTCTCTGTGGGTTCCTGATGGATATTATATGCAATCAATTAATAATGGTACGCTTGTTTATGAAAATAACCTGGGAAAAAATATTTTCCTTATGCTCAGCAGTGAAGTCTCTGGCTTCAGCTTAGATGAAGAGAATGCAGTTTATGCAGAAGATATTCAAGTCGGCCCTTGGAGCGGACGAATTGCATTGAAGGACGGCTTTCTTTCCCTTGTGTGGCATGATACCACGCGGGGCATCATATTTTATTTGAGAGCAAATGCTCTGGATGAAGAAACGCTCTTGCAAATTGCTGAGAGCACTGTTTTACAATAAGAAGGAGTATTATGAGACATTCTGTACGGAAAATCACTTGCCTCCTGTTGCTTGTCGCCTGCCTCACTGCCCTTACCCCCGGCGCCCTTGCCGCCGACCTCGATACAGCGGAGACGCAGGGGACAAATACTTTGGATTATTCTGACATTAGCGTTGTCATTGCCGACATCAGTCTTTCTACTTGGGGAAAAGCCACTTGTAAAGGCAGTGTGCTTATTTATGACCCAGACAGATATATTGTTCTCACTGTGACACTCCAGCGCTTGGAAAATAACAAGTGGGTCAATGTAAATTCCTGGTCAACAAATTGCACGGATTCCCCTATTTTAGAACTAACTGCTGAATACTATGTCGTATCAGGCTATTCATACCGGACCATGGCGATGGCTGCTATTTATGAATCCAATAAAACTACCTTTATTGAAACCGGCGCAGCCTATTCCAACTCTGTGCCCTGACCCACCCCTTGATTCACCTACGGAGCCTTTTCCCTTGCCCAGGGGGCAGCCATTCGGCTGCCCCCTGGGCATTTTCCTCGTTTCTAGCTGGCATTTTTCCGTTTTTTCCGCTATACTGGGTAACAGAGGAAATGAAGCGGGAGGCTTTTTCATGCGTGCAAAAACCTATATTGCCCGGTACTTTTTTTACCTAATGGGGTTGCTCATCCTGGCGGCGGGCATCACCCTGAACACCAAGACCGGGCTGGGGGTCTCCCCCCTGGTTTCGGCGCCCTACTGCGTGGCGGAAATCTGGGGGCTGAACTTCGGCAACACCACCTTTGTCTTTTACGCCGTCCTGGTGGCGGCCCAATTCATCATCAAGGGGAAAAACCGGCGGGCCTATGACGCGCTGCAGCTGATTGTGAGCCTAGTTTTCACCCGGGTGCTCAATCTCTTCAGCGTCTGGATGGACTTCCCCAGCGACACCTGGCTGCAAAAGGGCGTCCTCTTGTTTTTCGCCGTAGTCTGCACCGGCGTCGGCGGGGCCATGAGCGTCCGGGCCCGGCTGGTGGCCAATCCGGGGGACGCCATTGTCCACGCCCTCTCCGGCCGCTCGGGGCGGAGCATGGGCTTTTGCAAAAACTGTTTTGACGCCTTCTGCGTGGCCATCTCCCTGCTGCTGGGCCTCATCTGCACCCACAGCATTGTGGGCATCGGCCTGGGGACAGTGGTGACGGTGCTCCTGGTGGGCCGGGTGATGTGGCTCTATGATTGCTGGTGCGCCCCCGGCATCGCCCGTCTCTCCGGCCTGGCAGACCCTGCGCCTGCCAAAAAGAGATGATACTCTTCTTTCGCTGACAAAGGAATCGTATGGACACACCCCCGGCATTTGCTCTTGCACAAAAAGGGCGAGGGGAGAAGAAAAATTGACTTTTCCCGCTATTCCCGATATAATTTGCCCATCAGCCCTTTGGGAATTTATTTCTACGATTTTTCTGTCAGAAGGAGGTCAT
>CAZRNK010000314.1:0-3090 GCA_964601435.1 uncultured Oscillospiraceae bacterium
GAGGCCCTGATTGAAAACCTCCGGGAGAGCCTGGCGCAGCTGGGATAACAAGAAAAATGAGCGCGGGCAGCACAGCTGCCCGCGCTCTTGAAGGAGAAAGATATGGATACACGGAAATTTATTGAAATCATGGGCCAGGCGGAAAAGCTGAAGAATGCCCTCCGGCATTCCTGGACTTCCGCCGGCCGGCGGGAGAGCGCCGCAGAGCACAGCTGGCGGCTGATGCTCATGGCCTATTTTGTGGGGGATGCATTTCCGGATTTGAACCGGGAAAAGCTGCTGCTCATGTGCCTGCTCCATGACATTGGGGAGTCTTTTACCGGGGACATCCCCTCGTTTCAGAAAACAGATGCAGATGAAGTCCGCGAGGACGACATTGTAGACGCCTGGACGGCGTCCCTGCCTGAGCCGTACCGGGCGGAGACCTCCGCGCTTTTTGCGGAAATGCGGGCGCTGGAGACGCCGGAGGCCAAGGTCTACAAGGCCCTGGACAAGCTGGAGGCCATTTTGCAGCACAATGAGGCGGATATCTCCACCTGGCTGCCCCTGGAATACGATTTGCAGCTCACCTATGCCGCCGAGCAAGTGGCCTTTTCCCCATATCTCACGGCCCTCCGGGCGGCTATCAATCAGGACACCCGGGAGAAGATTGCCACTGCAAAGGCGGCGCCGGCTGCGGGGGAGAAGGCGTAAGGCGCACTATGCCCGCGCCCGGACGGGTCGGATATATTTAAAATATTGCGCCGGGTTGTAATAAAAGTACATAATTCTTCCGGGCGTAGTGTCCAGACAGTAGGGGGTGGCCCCGTAGTCAAAGGCGGACATGGCGGCCTCTATACGCGCCTCCACGCTGCGGTTTTCCTGCTCATAGTCAAAGGGGCCATGCTCAAAGACGATGTAGGTGCCTGCAGCCACATCCAGCAGCTGCATCTGCGGCGGCACAGGACCTGCGTACGCTGGGGGGAGCCGGACGCCATAGCACTCAACCCGGGGAATGCCCCAATCGCAGAGACGGCCCCCGGCGTCATTGAGATAAGCCATAATCTGGCCGCTGGAGCAGTTTGCATCATTCCCACCTGTGTCGTCCAGCTTGCCCTTGATGCTGTCCAGGAGACCGCAGATTGTCTCATAGTCCTGCCCGGGAATCTGGTTTTGCCGCTACCAGAAATCCCAGTAGCCGTTGCTCTCATAGTTCCGGATGTGGAGGAACTTGTGGGCGGGGATGGCGGCAAAATAGATTTTTACCGTACCCGGTGAGGAGAGCATCCCCAGCTCATCCAGCCCGAAGAAATAGCGGTCAAAGGGATGGATTTTGGTGCGCAGCACCACGGGGTGTGGATTTTTTCGGTAGGCGCTTGGGGTTATGCCATAGGTCATCCGAAAGGCCCGGGTGAAAGCCTCATGGGAGGAAAATCCATAGTCCACAGCAATGTCCAAAATGCTTTTATTACTGTCACGTACTTCCTTGAGGGCGAAGGCCAGTTTTCGCTGCCGCAGATATGTCCGCAACGGCATGCCGGAAATTTCCCGGAATTTCCGTGTGGTATAAAATGGGGAATAACCCAGCAGGGAAGCGAGTGCGTGCAGGGTCAGCGCTTCATCCTGATGTTTCAGGATACATGCGTCGATTTCATCAACAATGCGCTGGATGAACCGGTGCCATTTGTACATCAGCCTGTACCTCAGTATTCACAATCTGAAGGAAGTATATACCCAGCAGACGGAAAAAGCTTGATTGAAGTTGCGCATTCTGCCCCGCGGCAAAGCGTGGTCAAAAAATATATGCACATGGTCTTTTTGACAAACTGAATCAGGGATAGCGCCATATACGCTATCCCTGATTTTTATTTTCTGAAAATGCCGGGAGGGCTGTGCGGATGGCGTTGACCACATCCTCTGTAGTGCCGGAACAGGAGATGCGTATGTCCGAATATTTTTCATAGAGCGGCTTGCGGATGGCGTAAATTTCCTCCAGGGTCATGCTCTCGGGGGCGGCGACCCCCCGGTCGTGGCGGGAGTTGCGCCGGAGCCGGCGTTCCAGCTCCGCCAGGGGTGTCTCCAGCCAGACCGTAACGCTGCCGTCCTTAAGGTTATCCATGGCCGCCTGGGAAAAGACCATGCTGCCGCCGGTGGCGATGACGGTGCGGCGGCAATGGATGCCACGGCCCACTTCTTCTTCAATGTGGAGAAAGGCGTCAATGCCGGATTCATCCAGAATCCGGGCCAGGGGACGCCCGTCAGTCCGGGCCAGAAGGATGTCTGTATCCAGAAAATCATAGCCCAGCCGCTTGGCCAGAATGACGCCCACTGTACTTTTGCCCGTACCGGGCATGCCGATTAAAATAATATTTTCCATATTGTTTGCCCCGTTCTGATTTGCTTTTTTCCAGTGTACCACAGTTCCCTGGAAAATTCGAGAAAAAATTCTTCCGATGCTGCTGCAATGCGGCTCTTTTTCATGGCCGCTTTTCCCGCTGTGGGGGTGGGAAAAGGATTTTTCAAGAAAAAATTGCCAGCCTTCGACAGACTGTGCGCCCTATGGACGGTACAATAGCGGTATGCACAAAGTGCGCGCATACTATTTCGTTTGCTGTGGGGGAGTGATACCAATGAAGGTGCTGACCACCTATAAAAGCGGACGATTGACCCTGACCTTCAAAGGGGAGCTGGACCACCACGAGGCCCGGGACGCCATGGTGCGCATCGAGCGGATGATTGACGAATATCTGCCCCGGGACTGTGTGCTGGATTTCTCCGGGCTGACTTTTATGGATTCCTCGGGCATCGCGGTTATCCTGAAGACCTACAAGCGCCTCCGGGAGATGGGCGGGCGCGCCTGGGTGGAGAACCCGGACAAGCAGCCGCTGCGGGTCATTGATGCATCCGGCATTGACCGGATTGTGCGCATCAACATTACGGAAGGAGTACGAAAATAATGCAGGAAGTCAACTACATAAAAATGGAGTTCCCGGCCCGCTCCGCCAACGAGAGCTATGCCCGCTCCAGCGTGGCCTGCTTTGCGGCCCAGCTGGACCCGACCCTGGAGGAGCTGGGGGACATCAAGACCGCCGTAAGCGAGGCGGTGACCAA
>CAZRNK010000315.1:0-3090 GCA_964601435.1 uncultured Oscillospiraceae bacterium
GACTGTCATTGACACCGGGCCCGGAGAGATTCTCCAGCCGTAGCATACCCTCCTCTGTCTGATGTCCGTGCTCCGGATAGATTTCCGTCAGCTCCCGGCCCACCATCAGGTTAATCAGCTCCTGCTTATCGGTGTCAGCCACATCTTTCGTCGCGATGTATTCCCCATCGCGCAAAACCGTAACCCGGTCGCAGATATCAAAGATTTCGTCCAGCCGGTGGGATATGTAGATGACGGTCACCCCGTTCGCCTTCAGCTTGCGGATAATTTTAAATAGAATTTCCTGCTCCTCCACTGTCAGGGAGGCGGTTGGCTCGTCAAACAGGACGATTTTGGCGTTTTTCGATACCGCCTTTACAATCTCCACCACCTGCCGGCACGCTGTGGACAGCGAGCCGACCATGGCATCCGGGTCAATCGCCACATCAAACTCGCTGAGCAGCTCCTTTGTCTCCTTCCGGAGCCGGTCCCGATTGACAAACAGGCTCCCCTTGCTGTAATCGCTCATAAAAATATTGTCGATTACGCTCATGGCCTCCATCTGTATCAGCTCCTGATACACCGCGGAGACCCCGGCCTCCAGCGAAGAAGTTGGCGTCAAATATGGATATTCTGTCCCTTCAATCCGGACTATCCCCTCGTCCGGTTTAATTGCGCCGGTAATAATCTTAATCATCGTGGATTTTCCGGCGCCGTTTTCCCCAATTAGGGCATGGATTTCCCCTTTTCTGAATTCAACCGAAACATTATCCAGCGCAACAACGCCCGGGTATCGTTTGGTAATGTTTTGAAGAACCAGTTCTTCTTCCATGCGTCGCGTCCCCCTCCTTCGTTAAACACTTGTCATAACTAGGACAACCTTATTGTAATTGCGTTTTGAGCCGTAAACAATTCCCTTTTTCGCTATCAAATCATAACTTTAGGTTATATTTTTTACAAAATGGCCTTCATCACAACCCCATTTTTGTGTATTTCAACAAGAATAATCCGGCGCAGTTATGGTTTCATAACCGCGCCGGCAATTGATTTTGCGGCAAAGCAGCCGGTATAATAAATACAAATCCATCACTTGGGCCGGGAGGTTTTGTATATGACGAACAAAGAATTTGTGGCGAATTTCTACCGGGATGTCTGGAATGCCCACGACACTGCCCCTGTTGCGGACTATGTCCGGGAGGACTACGTCCAGCACAACCCAACAGTCGCCCAAGGGCGGGAGGGCCTGCTGCAATTCCTGGAGTTTTTCTTCCAGAAAAAGGCCCATCATGAAATTCTCCTGTCGCTGGAAGACGGCGACCTTGTGGCTGTATATGTAGATGTCACCTTTGCCGACGGGGACCACGCACTGGTGACAGATATCTACCGCATTGCGGACGGCAAACTGGCAGAGCACTGGGTCTGCCTGCAGAAGCTCTGAGTAAATCCCTTTGCGTCCTGCCGGTTAACATTTGATAATTAAATGACGGATTGTGTTGTTCCCTGGTACATCTTATACTGTATTCATGGATTCAATCTGCCAGCCACCGGAGTAAATATAAGAAAGGACGATGTGTATGAAAACCTCGCCAATTCCCAATATCACACTGGCCAACGGCGTTGAAATCCCCAGTCTCGGCTTCGGTGTCGCCGGCCTCGATGTAGGCGACGAACTCCGGACCGCTCTGAACGCCGCCCTGCAGGAGGGCTACCGTATGTTTGACACCGCTCCCTTCTATGGAAATGAGGCGGAAACGGCCCAGTTCCTGCTGGAGAGCGGCGTCCCCCGGGAGGAGCTGTTCATCGTAACCAAACTGCCCAACGCCTGCCACGCCTATGCGGATACCATCCGGGCGGTGGAGGAGAGCCTGGAGCGGATGCATCTGAGCTATCTGGATATGTTTCTCATCCACTTCCCCGTTCCCTCCGTGGGCCTCTACTGCGAGGCCTGGCGTGCCATGGAGAAGCTCTATAAGGACGGAAAAATTCGGGTAATCGGCGTGTCCAACTTCCAGGAAAAGCATCTGGACGAAATTTTGAAAACCTGTGAGATTCCCCCTATGACCAACGAGCTGGAGTGCAACCCCTACCTGACCATCAAGGAGCTGCGTAAGTACTGCGCCGAGCGCAACATCCGGGTGATTAACTGGTTCCCCCTGGGCGGTCCCGCTGACCCGCTGGTACCTTATCCGGAAAAAGACTTCCCCATCCTGATGGATGAGCCGCTGGTCAAACGCATCGGCGAGAAATACGGCAAGACCTCTGCCCAAATCCTTCTGCGCTGGGCTGTGGACAACGGCATGGTGCCCATCCCCAAGTCCCGCAATCCGGAGCGGATTCACCAAAACCGGGACATCTTTGACTTCAGCCTGACAGCGGAGGAGCTCAGCCAAATCGACAGCCTGAATTATGACCGGCGCTTTGGCCCTGACCCTGACACCTTTGACGACATGACCATGGGCTGAGGACAGCATCTGCGAGGAAAGAGCAAATACTATGCCGCATTATACAATCAAAACCCTGGAAATCGGATATGACCGGCATTTTCCAGCCGGCGTGGCCTTTGACTTCTGGTATATGGCCGCTGACCAGGTGTACTCCCCCTTCTCCATGACCCTGCTCCAGGGCGAAGGGCACAACATCCTCTTCGATTGCGGCTTCGACCCCGCGTCCCCCTTTGCCAAAAGCAAAATTGAAGCCGAGGGCGACGAAAATTGCCGGAATCCCCGGGAAGTGCTCTCCCAGGTCGGCCTCTGCCCTGAGGACATTGACAGCATCGTCCTCAGCCATTGCCACTGGGACCACATGAGCGGCCTCGGGTTCTTCCCCAATGCAAAAATCTATGTGCAGCGCCAGGAGCTGGAGCGCTGGGTTGCGGCCATGAATGATGCAGACTTTCCCCTCACGCACAAGAGCGTTGTGGATGCAGAAAGCCTGATTCGGCTGCAGTGCCTCCAGGAACAGGGCAATGTCACCCTGCTCGACGGCAGCGTGGACAACCTCTTTCCCGGCATCCATGTCCGCTGTGCCGCCGGCCACAGCTTCGCGCAGACACTGCTGTTTATAGAGGACGACAATGGGCAATTAGTACTCGCAGGCGATGCCGCCATGCGC
>CAZRNK010000316.1:0-3079 GCA_964601435.1 uncultured Oscillospiraceae bacterium
GAATAGTAGGGCAGGTAGGCCACCCCGGACGCATCGGCGCTCTGGTCGATATAGAGGGTGCGCAGGGTCTCCCCCACGGCCTCCAGGGCGCTGGAAGTGAGGAAATCGCCATTTAAATAGGTCTCCGGCAGGGACTGCCAGCCGGTGCCGGTGTATTCCTCCAGGGAAAAGCCCCGGAGGTAGATGGTGTCCGCATCCTGGGCCAGGACGGAGAGGACGGTCTGCCCGGAGTAGGCCGGGGCGGGGGCGGTGAGATCCAGGCTGCTGCTGTTCTGGTACCACAAGTCCCCGGAGACAGGCGCGCCGCTCTCCAGGGCCACGCTGGTCCCCTCCTCCAGAAAGCGGCCGGTGACAGACTCAATTTCCAGCCGGAGGGCGTCCGCATGGGGACTGCGCTGGAAGGTCTCCGGCGGGCTCAAAAGCCAGAGCCCCACCAGGAGCGCCCCGATGGGCACGAGGGAGAAGAGCATCACCCGCGTCCCCTGCCAGATGTCCCCGGCGCTGGTGAGGGAGCCCAGGGCCAGCAGGGCCCAGAACAGCACCGTCATAGCCAGGAACAGCACGTCCGGCTCCGTTGTGGAGGCGGCACACAGGGCAAAAAAGGGCAGCGTCACCGCCACACCCAGCATCAGGGAGCGGCCCCGGACAATGGCCCAGGCCAGGCAGCAGGCGATGCCCGCCGTCAGGAACAGGAGGAAGAGAAACACATTTCCCCCGCTGCCCGCAGGCGCCGCCTGTATCCAGCCCCAGAAACCATACTGGCTCTCCAGTACAGACATGACTGCCGAGGCAGTGGCCTGGAGCCCCAGCACCAGCTGCTCCCGGAAGAGCCACAGGGCCACTGTGTAGGCGCTCAGGTACAAGAGCAGCGCCAGCCAGCGCCCCCGGGGCAGGGAAAAAAGAATCAGGTTCAAAAGGCAGAGGCCCAGCCCCCACGCCAGCAGCATGCCCAAATCCACACCGAGGGAAAAGGTGCGCACCAGCAGGCCCAGCATGCCCCAGATACCCAGGGTCAGAAGCAGGGCGTCTACCACACCGGTTACCAGGGTGCGGTAGATGGGTTTTTTCATGGGGACACACCTCCCTGGGCGGGAATGGAGAAGGACCAGTCCGCCTTCGCCGCCGGCGCCCGGCGCTGTATCTCCGGCGCAGGGGCAGCGAGCAGATGGCGCACCAGGGTGTCCAAATCCCCTTCATGGGCAATGGCGGCGGCAGAGACGGCCCCGGCGGCATCCAGATACCGGACGCGGTGTGGGCAGCCACAGCGGCACAGCGCCCCGGAGAGCCAGAGGAGCTGGTCCAGGGCAGTGTCCAGCATTTCCGGCGCTCCGCCCCAGGCAAGCTCCAGCACCAGCTGGGGGCGCTCCGGCTCCAGGGGTTCGCGTACCACCAGCGCGTCTACCTTGGCAGAGAGCTTCCAGTGGACGCTGTTCATGGGGTCCCCCGGGCGGTAAGAACGGACCTCGTGCTCCTCGGCGAAGCTGCCGGGGGGCAGCGGGCGTAGCCGCTTCCCGCCGGCGGCCTTCGGCGGCAGCTCCGGCGCGGGCACAGGGGGCGTGGCCACCGGCCAGATGGCCGTCCAGCTCTCCCCCGGCCGCCGCAGGGGCAGGGAGAAAATGCCCAGCAAATCCGTGGCCCGTACCCGGTCTGCAACCCAGTGGATGCAACCGCAGTGGGCCCCCCGGCAGGTGAGCAGGGACACATCCTGGTTGCGGATGCCATAGAGGCGCACCGTCCGGTGGACCACTTCCTCTCCGGTGAGGAGGTTTTTGCCCGTGAGCCGGAGGCGAAGCCGCCCCACCGGCAGCGGCCAGGCGCAGGTAAAAGACAAAACAGGGACGATGCTCTCCCCCCGCTGGGCCTGCTCCGGCAGCGTCAGACACAGGCGCATCCCCAGGAGCGCGGGGAGGGTGAGCAGCAGCGAGGCCACCGGAAGCAGCAGCAAAAACAAAAGCAGCCGCCCGGCGAACCAGCCCTCGTAAAAGGCCCAGAAGATTGTGACGCCGCCCAGGGCCAGCAGATAGAAAATCCGGTTTTGGGCCATGCTACTTCACCCTGGGTGCCGGCACAGCGTTTAAAATCTCCCGCAGGGTCTCATGGGCCGTGGGGGCCCCCTCCGCCATCTGGAGGCGGTGGGCCACCGTGTCCCGGAAAACAAAGCGCACATCCGCCGGAATGACATAGTCCCGGCCCTGAATCATGGCAGTGGCCTTGGCCATCGCCATGACGGACAGCGTGGCCCGGGGGCTGGCCCCCCGGAGGACGCCGGGCCAGTCCCGGGTGGCGCCGGTGAGGCGGATGATGTAGTCCATCAGCTCCTCGCGCATATAGATGCCCCGGGCCTCTTCCCGGAGGGCGAGCAGCCCCCCTTGTGCCACCACGGGCTCTATGGTGTCCAGCGGGTCCCCCGCCTGCTTCCGGCGGAGGAGCTCCAGCTCCTCTGCGGGGGAGGGGTATCCCAGGGACAGGCAGAGGGTAAAGCGGTCAATCTGGGAGTCGGGCAGGAGCTGGGTGCCGTGGGCCCCGGCGGGGTTTTGCGTGGCGATGACGGTAAAGGGCTGGGGCACCGGCCGGGAGACGCCGTCCACGGTCACCTGGCCCTCCTCCATGGCCTCCAAGAGGGCGGACTGGGTGCGGCTGGTGGCCCGGTTGAGCTCGTCGGCCAGGAAGAGATTGCAGAGAATCGCCCCGGGCTGATACTCCATGCGCCCCGTCTCCCGGTTGTAGAGGGAATAGCCGGTGATGTCCGAAGGGAGGACGTCGGGGGTAAACTGCACCCGGCTGTACCGGAGGCTGAGGGCCCGGGAAAAGGCCAGGGCCAGGGTGGTCTTGCCCACCCCGGGGATATCCTCCAGGAGCACATGGCCCCCGGAGAGAATGGCCAAAAACACTTTTACCAGCACGTCGTCCTTACCCACGACGGCCTTCTTCACTTCCCGGATTACCGCAAAGCTGTCGTTCATCCCCGCGAAACTCCTCTCAAAATCAAACTTTTTCCTGGAATGCAAATGCTTTCACTTATTATACTACATTGAACACCGCTTTTCCATCATAATTGCATAAAGCGGACGGCTGTTTT
>CAZRNK010000317.1:0-3074 GCA_964601435.1 uncultured Oscillospiraceae bacterium
ACCATATCCGGCACGCGCAGATAGATTTGCTCCATATAGCTCTGCAGGGTCTCCTCCGGCCGGATGGAAAAAGTCTCCTGGAGGAGGATGTCCCCCTCGTCCAGCTCCGGCGTCATTTTGTGCACTGTCACGCCGCCCCGGGGCAGGCCCCGGAGCAAAATCACCGGCATGGGCCAGGGGCCGCGGCCCTCCGGCAGGGGCGAAGGGTGGAAGTTTACCATCGGCAGGGCGTCGGAGACAGGGACACGGTAATAGTAGCCCGCGCAGACCAGCATTTCGCAGCCCGCCGCCTGCAGGCGCGCCAAGTCCGCCTCCCCCAGACGCTCCAGCGTATAGGGGATGCCGTGAGTGCGGGCCGTCTCCAGCACTGCTGTATTGAACTCTGTTTTGTTATCCGTCTCGCAACTGAAAATCTCCAGCACCTGGCAGCCCTCCCGCAGAAGCGCCTCCAGGACAGGATGGAGAAAATCAATCCCCAGATAGGCAATTTTCATACTAAACCTCCATGCCCCGACCCTTTCATAAGACCACGCCCGCTGCCAGGCGGCGTTTTCCGCCCGGCAGCGGGTCAAAAAGTGTGTTCAGTCTCCAATATCGGTGTGTCCCTGCTCGAACTCCCACTGGAGACCGTATTTATCAATAAAATAAAAATAGCGCACCTGGCTCAAAATCTTCGCCGTCTCCACATTGCGCTCGTCCGTCTCCCGCAAATCCTGGTCAAAGAAGTGGATATCCCCGGGCTGTGTCTCGCTGATTTGAAAGACGCCATAGCCCGCGCTCTCGTTGATGAGATGGGTATCGGGCATGGCCTTCACATGGAGAAACGCCTCGTCGATATTCAGTATCTTCAGCGCCACATGCCGGGCGCCGCTGACATCGTTGGCGGCAAACACCACCGGCTCCCGCCGCCCCACGGGATAGTGGTACTGCATCAGCTCCAGCGTCAGCTTCGTGCCGGGGACATTCAGGAATGCGATGGACACATCCCCCTCCCCTGCCGCCTCCAGGAAGCCGGCGGCCTTGAAAAAGCCCTCGTTTTTTCAGTGGGACAGATAGTGGTCCGGCTCAGCCCCCAGGAGCTTCTGGTAATAGGACACGCCCTCCATCAGGTCGTCTACAAAGATGCAGATGTGGGACAGGCCTGCAAACTGGGGCATAGCCTCCGTCTTTGCCTCTGCAAAGCGCTTCTTGACCACCAGCTCTACCCAATGGCTCTTTACTGAAACCACCACGTCGTCGGCCATACCGGTAAGGATGGTTTTCTCCAGGCCGTCGGACTCCCGCTCCTCCGCCGGCGGCACCGCCCGGGTGTAGACCGACAGGGACCACACCGGCATCTGGGCCATCCCGCCGCCGGGATAGCCGCTGATAAAGCCGGCGCTCATGGCCTGATACAGCTCGCTGTAGTCCCCCCGGCTCAGCAGGCCGGCTACCAGGGCGCCAATCCGGCTGCGCAGGCCCCGGACGGGGGCGTTGGCCTTGGCCCTGGAGGCCTCGATAAAGGCGCGCTTCGCCTCCTCCTCAATGGGGGCCACCGCCGTCAGGTGCAGCTCGCAGTCGCGGCCCGACCACTCCATCCACATACTGCCCTTGCAGCTGCGGAGAATGTCCGTCGTCATGGCAATCATCTCCTCCGTCAGGAGGCGCATCAGGTGCGTCTGCTCCCGGCTGAGCCCCGCTATCGTGCAGCTGCGCTCCACCTCCTGGAGGGCCTCCACCGCGCAGGAGAGGCTGTTGGAGAGCTTCACTTCATTGGATTTCATATACATTTCTCCTTTTTCTGCTTTGCCCTGCGGCCACGCCCAGGGTCATCATCTGTGGACATGACTTGCCCGCCTGCCCCGGCGCGCCCGCAGCCAGGGTCCCAGCCCGGACAGCGCGGAGGCCGCCAGACAGGTAGAAACCAGCACCAGCACCAGAGGCAGCTCATAGATAAGGGGGATTGGGATGAACCGCCACAGCGTCTCCAGTACCACATTTTCCTCCTGGCCATAGGTATAAAAATAATTTGCGTCGCTGTAAACGGCGGCCCGGAGCAGGGCGTTCACGCCGTGGACTGCCAGGCTGAGGCCGGCCAGAAGGGCCGCTGTAGCCGGGATATCCCGCACACGCGGGATACAGACCCGCAGCGTCCCGAAGCTCACCGACAAAATCAGCACCATGCAGTGAAAGCCATAAAACCCAATTGCATTGATACTCAGCAGCGGCACTTCCGAAAAACCCTCCACCGGCATCAGCAGCGCTACCATGGCGAAGGGGATGCCGGCACACAGGCAGAAGTTTTCCAAAATTTTCCCATCTGTTGCCGCAGCCAGAATAGCCAGAATGGCAATCAGGTTGCAGGGCTGCAGGGGCAGTTCGTTCCAGAAGTGAAAGTCAAAATCCGGGCTGAAGGCCAGAGCCGTCTTATACACCAGCAGACAGCACAGCGTGACCAGGCCAAACCAGCCCAGGAAACGCCGGTTGTGCGCCCGGCTCTTCCGCCCCCTGCCTCGCAGCAGCCAAATCGCTGCAATAACCGACAGCGCCAGCAGAAAGATGGCCCACCAGGTCCCGTTCAGGGGAGAGACCTTTAAATCAGATATCGCAGGAATGTCGCCACCTCCCCCAGCACATAGTGGATGATGCACAGCCCCCAGATGTTGCCCTGCTTATGGTAGAAGACGCCCAGCACTCCCAGGAGCAGCGTGGCCCCCAGCATGTAGGGCAGACCATAGGCGATATGGAGTACACCGAACACCAGGGCGGAGACGATGATGGACATGGCCCCCGCATGCTCGCCCGTAAAAATGCGCCGGAGGTTTTCCTGCATGACGCCTCTGGCCAGGAACTCCTGGAGCACCACAGTCAGAGGATAGATGATATCTGCAAAGGTACCTACGCTCCAGTCCCAGAAGGGCGCCCCCTCCGGGAAAAAGCCCGGCGCCAGGCACAGCAGAACAACCTTGCCCCCCAGGAGCACAATGCACCCCGCCACCGTAATGAGGATGTCCGGCACAAAGGTGGCCCGGACATTGGAAACCCGCAGGCCGATGTCCCGGATGGAAAAGCTGGTAGTTTTCAAAATGATGATA
>CAZRNK010000318.1:0-3058 GCA_964601435.1 uncultured Oscillospiraceae bacterium
GGCCTTTTGACAGGCCTCTGCTGCCCAGGCAGCGGGTTCGCTTGTCTCTGCCTCCGCCAGATATTGGGCCATAAACTCCTTAAACTGCTCGTAGGTCACTGCCTCGTCCTCTCCTTTCATTTTTGCCGCCACCGCCTGGCGGAAATCGTCCATGGTCTTATTCTCCCACTTGAACCAGTGCATGATGTCTGCATGGTTATCCCCATAGCCCAGGGCGTGGGCCTCGCTGTGACAGACAATGACGTTCTGCCCCAGAGGGTCCAGGCCGTATTCCTGACACAGATAAGCGAACAGGTTCACAGCGTTATCCCAAATTGCAGAAAAATACCCTGTAGGCGGGTTATAAGCAGTAATAACACTGCCGTTGCTGTTATAGGTCAGGCCGGTGGGCTCGCACACCTCAATGCCGATGTGGCTGTTGTTGTAGCTCCCTTTGCTGCCGGAGCCCACGTGCCCCGCCCGCTTCGTCCAGGGCAGGCACTGGACAATCCGCTTGTCGTCCAGGCACCCGTGAATGCTGGCCCCCCGGTTGGCCCGGTTGAAGTTGGCCTGAATCGCGTAGGCGTCATACCCCGGCATGGCCGTGGAGTGCAGCACAATTCCAGACGGTGGAATCGTCCGGGTGCTGGACCATACATCCGATTTTGTAATGGGTAAATACTCAATTTCCGGCAAAACAATCGCCCCTTTCTTTGGAGAGCCGGCCGCGCTGTGGCCCTGTAGAGCGGCGGCACGCCGGCCGACTCATTCTATGCGCCCGCCGTTTCTTTCGTTCCCCGGCTCCATTAAAGCTCTACGCCGCCCTTGGCCATCTGCTTGCGCTCAAACTTCCGGAACTTCTCCATCGCCCGCTCGTAGCCCGACAGGGCCGTCTCCATCTCTCCATTTGGAGCCCCCCGCCTGTAGGCTGTTGCAACTGCATAGGCAAGCTGGGCAGTGGCCACCTCCAAATCAATACGCATCATTTCATTTTCAATACGGTCGGCCTCTTTCCCCTTATCCTGTTCCTCTCTCCGCTTCTCCCGCCGGTTCCAAAAGGCCAGCACAATGCCCGTAATAATGCCGGGTGCTGCCGCCCACAGCGCGTCTGCAATCCACATCTGTCCTCCCCCCTCTCGCCTTGTCTCTCACCCATAGGCCCTTTTGGCCATCTTTTTTCCCAGAAAAGGACAAAAAAATTGGGCCCGACGCCAAAGAATTCGGCATGGGCACATCTTGTTATTTCCAATCTGGCGTGGTACACTCTGGGTAGAACACAATCAGAAAGGAGAATTGCGATGAAGCTCAGCGCAAGAAATCAGTTTAAGGGAACCATTCTGGACATTCAGGAGGGGGCCGTCAACGGCATTGTCAAGATTGACATCGGCGGCGGCAATATCATGACCTCTACCATCTCCATGAATGCCATCCGGGAGCTGGATTTGAAGGTGGGCCAGCAGGCTTATGCGGTCGTCAAAGCCACTTCCGTTATGGTGGGCATTGACGACTAATCCCCCAGGAGCCTCGCATTACCTGGCAGCGGTATTTCCGCAGAAGGAGGCATGCCTATGGCTATCCTGTGTTTCGGCGAAATTCTCTGGGACTGCTTCCCTGACAAACAGGCCATCGGCGGCGCGCTTTTGAACCTGAGCGCCCACCTGGCCGCCCAGGGGGAGGCGTCGTACCTGCTCTCCGCCGTAGGGGCGGACAGCCTGGGTACAGCGGCCCGGGAGCAGGTGCGTGCCTTTGGGGTTTCCGATTGCTTCCTTTTAGAAAGCAGTCTGTCCACCGGCGTGTGCAGCATCTTGATCGACGCCCAGGGGACCCCGCACTATGACCTCCGTTGTCCAGCTGCATACGACGACATTGCGCTTACTGCGCCGCTGCTCCGGCAAATCCAAAGCACAGCCCCCCGAGCCCTATGCTTTGGCACCCTGGCCCTCCGGCGTGCGCCGAACCGGGAGAGCCTTACGCGGCTGACACAGGCAATCGACTTCCCAGAACGGTTCTGCGACATGAATATTCGCAGGCCCTATATCTCCCGCCCGGTTTTGGAAAGCGTCCTTGACCTGGCAACTATTGTAAAATTCAGCCGGGAAGAGGCAGATATTTTCGCAGAGCTTGGGCTCCTTGCTGCCCCCGGCAGTCTGGAGTCGCTGTGCCGCTCTCTGGCTCGCCAATGGCCTGGCCTTCGCCTTTGTCTGGTTACGCTGGATGAGGACGGCGCATTCCTCTATGACTGCCGGCAGGACAGTTTCTGTTATTCCCGCAGGCCCCAGGGCACATTGGTTTCGGCCGTAGGGGCCGGGGACAGCTTTTCTGCCGCCTTTCTCCACAGCCATCTCGCCGGCAATGCTCCGGCGGACTGCCTGGAGGCAGGCATTGCCCTGTCAGAGTATGTCATTACGCAGCAGGAGGCCGTCCCTCCTCCTCGAAAACACCCCAAAACATAAAAATCCCCCGGCGGATGCGCAAGTAAACTGCACCCCGCCGGGGGATTTTTCCGCTTTCTCTCCTGAATCTCCACGCAGGCTTCCCTAGCGCCCCCAAAAAGAAAAAGCCGGAGGATGCAATCCTCCGGCTCTGGTGGACGATACAAGACTCGAACTTGTGACCTCCCGCACGTCAAGCGGATGCGCTACCAGCTGCGCCAATCGTCCACATCAGATTCAGCAAAAGTTATTTTACATGAAATCCCCTGTCTTTGTCAAGCCTTTTTTGAAAAAAAGACGAATTTTTCTCCGGCCCCGGGTAAATTTCCTCAAAATTCTCCCGGGGCAAACAGTGCCTCCACCTGCCGGATATAGGCCGGCAGGGCATTTTCAAAATCCACACCAAAGCGCCGGGGCGTCCCCTGCCGCTCCGTCCGGGCAATGGCATCCCCCACCAAATCTGTAGCCAGATTCAGCGCCTTCTCTGCCGGCGCCCCCCGCACCAGAAGCGCCGCCAGGGCAGAGGCAAAAAGGTCCCCCGTCCCATAGAACAGCCCCGGGCGGGCTGGGCGCATAGCCGTATATACCGCCCCAGATGTTGGCTCCGCGATTAGGTTGCCCACCTGATTCTGGCTCAGGCGCACGCC
>CAZRNK010000319.1:0-3042 GCA_964601435.1 uncultured Oscillospiraceae bacterium
GATGGCAGAATGTTGGAAAGCCCTCCAGCAACCAATGACGGGCTTGCGCCCTAGATAAAACAAAATCTTCGTGCAGAGCTTCCCTCTGAAATTCAGCATAACCCAGGGCCCAGTGGCCCGGCAAATCGGCGCTGGAGACAGATTCGTTTACCTCCCTTAGCCCCGGCGCAACCGACTGCGACTTATAGGGGGGTGTCCAGAGGGGCCCGGCATTGGCAGCCGGGCCCCTTTGGCGGCGCTTCTTTGGGCTCCACCCGTTTCTTTCGCTGGTGAAAGAAATGGGTGGAAAATGTTCTTTTGGTTCCTTTTCTTGCAGGAGCAAGAAAAGTGTCGCTCCCGTCCCCGCCTGTGGGCGGAAATCTTCCGCCAATGCGAGAAAGCTGATTGCGGCGGCGGGGGATTTGTGCTATGATTTGTCCATCCATAGAAAACTGGGGGCGGAGGCATGGAACTGAGAGTTTTACGGTATTTTCTGGTGGTAGCCCGGGAGGAGAACATCACCCGGGCGGCGGCGCTGCTCCATCTGACCCAGCCCACCCTCTCCCGGCAGCTGATGCAGCTGGAGGAGGAGCTGGGGGTGAAGCTGTTCCAGCGCAGCCGCCACCGCATTATCCTCACCGATGAGGGGATGCTTCTGCGCCGGCGGGCCCAGGAGATTGTGGATTTGGCGGAAAAAACAGAGCAGGAATTCCAGCGCCGGGAGGGGGCCCTGATGGGCAATATCTGCATCGGCTGCGGCGAGACGCGGAGCATGGCCTTCCTCTCCCAGCGCATGGCCGCCTTCCGCCGGGAAAACCCCATGGTGAGCTTCAGCATCCACAGCGCCACCGCCGACGACATCAAGGAGCGGATGGAGAAAGGACTGCTGGATTTGGGCCTCCTGGCCGAGCCGGTGGAGATTGGCCGATACGAGTTCCTCCGCATGCCGGAAAAAGACCAGTGGGGCGTCCTGGTCCGGCGGGACTCGCCCCTGGCCGAAAAGGACAACGTGGAGCCCTGGAATTTGGCGCAGGTGCCTTTGCTGATTTCCCGCCGGGCGGAGGTGCGCCGGGAGGTAGACAGCTGGTTTGGCGAGTATGCCGGGGAAATCGAGGTTGCTGCCACCTATAACCTGGGGCTGAACGCCGCCATTATGGTGCTCAATCATGTGGGAGAGGCGGCAGTTGGATTTAATATTGCGCAGTTCTCCGATGAATTGAAGTTTCTTCCGCTGCAGCCCGCCCTGGAGACGGGGACGGTGCTGGTCTGGAAGAAAAACCAGGCCTTTTCCCCCGCGGCGGCGGCTTTTCTCCAGTTTGTGAAAAATACAGATTGAGCATATCCGGGGATTCAAGATAGGTATTGGACATATCTCGTCCCCTGCCGTACAATAAAGGCAACCGAAAAGCGGTGCGCTTTCTGCCTGTACGGGGGGAGGGGAGACTATGACCATAGACGAGGTGAGCCGGCGCTATCAGATTCCCGCAGATGTCCTGCGGACTTATGAGCGCTGGGGCCTGGGCCCGGCGGACGGGCAGTACGGCGACGCCGACCTGGAAAGCCTGAGCCTGCTGCTGACGCTGCAGGACATTGGGTTTTCCCCCGGAGAGACAGAGGCGTACATGCGCCTGCGGGCCTCCGGCGCGGACACCGGCGCCCAGCGCCTGGGAATGCTGGAGACGCGGCGCGCAGCCGCCCTGGAGGAAATCCACGCCCGGGAAAAGCAGCTGGAACGGCTGGACTATCTCCGCCACACCCTGCGCAAAAGCGCGGGAAAATCAAATTCGAATGGAAAGGATGCGCAGCATGGAAGATTTGAGCAAGAGCGTCATTTTTGACAGAGGCGAGCCCAACACTGCCTTTGCCCAGTATTTTATTGGACAGAGCTATTTGAACATGCTCTCCACACAGCAGGTTGGGATTGGCAATGTGACCTTTGAGCCGGGCTGCCGGAACAACTGGCATGTCCATCACGCGGCGAAGGGCGGCGGCCAAATCCTTCTGGTTACCGGCGGCCGGGGCTGGTATCAGGAGTGGGGAAAGCCGGCGCAGGCCCTGAAGGCCGGGGACGTGGTGAACATCCCCGCCAATGTGAAGCACTGGCATGGCGCAGCGAAGGACAGCTGGTTTGTCCACCTGGCGGTGGAAGTGCCCGGCGAGGAGACGCAAAATGAGTGGCTCGAGCCGGTGAGCGACGAGGTATACAATCAGCTGTAAAGAATTGCAGTTTCTTCCGCTCCCCGAACGGAACGGAAAATAGGTCGTGAGGAAAACACAGGACAGGAAGCCACCTGGCTTCCTGTCCTGTTTCTTTTCTTTCCTTACCCTCACAAGGATTCGTTTACAAACTCAATATTGATATCGCCGTTATTGCCGGACACATTCAGCGTTTTTTCTCCGCCGTCTTTGCTGCTGGGCAAATTGCTCTCGCCTTTTTTGCTTTCTGTCTGAATGGCAAAATCATCATAGCTTCCTACAATTGTGCCGGAAATATCGCCGTTTTTCACGCTCAGGGTCACGGCGCGGCCTGCATCCAGGCTTTCAAAGGCAATGTTTCCGCCGTTGGCGGTAATGCTGATACTTCCTGTTACAGTCAGCGCAGAGAGGGTTATATCTTCGTTTGTTGTGGACAGCGTAAGGGTGTTTAAAAGTGCGTCCGGTACCTGCAGCGATATTTTCCGGTTTTCGGCAGCGGGCTTTCCACCGATATAATCTGTCCACTCTTTGTTGCTGGCGCTTGTCATAGTCAGCACAGTCCCGGAAACAGAAATATCGTAATATTCTTTGTTGTTTTCAGAATATTGAATATGAATTTGTTCATCCTCGGACAGGGATACTTCAATTTCTCTGTCCCGTACATCCAGATTGATTTCATGAATCTGTGTATCTGGCGTATAACTTTTCTCCTCAAATGGCTCGCTGTTGTCCGAGCAGCCGGCTAAAAGGAAGCTGCCCAATACAAGGCACAATGTCAGTGCAATGATTTTTTTCATTTCAATTCCTCCATCCTATTTACGTTCAAAATTCCAGGGCCAACGCATCGTGTCGTTTTCAGTTTGGCAT
>CAZRNK010000320.1:0-3019 GCA_964601435.1 uncultured Oscillospiraceae bacterium
GGTTTGGTGCGCGAGGCGGGACTTGAACCCGCACGCCCGGAGTGAGCACTAGAACCTGAATCTAGCGAGTCTGCCAATTCCACCACTCGCGCAAAGGACGCTGCTTCCTGCAACGCTCCGTTATCATAGCATTTTCAGCGAGAAATGTCAAGAGTGACTTTTGATTTTCCCGCTGAATTTTTTCTTGACGGCCTTTCCCGCCGGGAAACTCGCGGTGAAGCGGCCTGGATTTTGACGGCGCGTTTTGGTTTGCATAGAAAAAACGAAAATCGCCATTACCCTGCCCAAGCGAGATAACCGGAAAGGATGCGCGAAAACGTCATGCGCGGCCGCATTTGCATATATTCGTGGTACGCCCAATTGCCGGTGCCGTTTTATGCTGGAAAGAGAGGCACACGCTCTTGTCCGGGGGCAGGGGACATGGTATACTGAAACCGAGTTTACGATGCGGCGATTTTGCCGAAGATTTGATATGGGAGGAAAGACCATGCTGTTTATTTGCTATCCCAAGTGCTCCACCTGCGCCAAGGCCCGGAAGTGGCTGGAGGAGAAGGGGCTTGCTTTTACGGAGCGGAACATTCAGACGGACAACCCCACCGAGGCGGAGCTGAGAGCCTGGCATGCAGCCAGCGCGCTGCCGCTGAAGCGGTTTTTCAACACCAGCGGCCTGAAATACAAGGCGCTGGACCTAAAGGAGCGGCTGCCGGAAATGCCGGAGGCGGAGCAGTATGCCCTGCTCGCCAGTGACGGGATGCTGGTGAAGCGGCCCATCCTGGTGCTGGAAGACACGGTGCTGGTGGGGTTCCGGGAGGCGGACTGGGCTGCTGCCCTGGAGAAATAAGCGCCTTGCGGCGGAAAGGGGCGTTTCGGCATGCACGACGTACAGGCAAAAAGCCTTGTCTCAGCCAAAAACGGGTTTAATATTTACCGGGGCTGCACCCATGGCTGCATTTACTGTGACTCCAGAAGCCTCTGCTATCAAATGGACCACGCCTTTGAGGATGTGGAGGTGAAGGCCAACGCCCCGCAACTGCTGGAGGCGGCCATCCGGCGCAGGCGCAAACGGTGCATGCTGGGGACAGGGGCCATGTCCGACCCCTATCTGCCCCTGGAGAAGGAGCGGCGCCTGACGCGGCAGTGCCTGGAGATTATCTGCCGCCATGGCTTCGGCGTAAGCGTGCTGACAAAGTCCGACCTGATTTTGCGGGATATGGATTTGCTCGCGGAGATTAACGCCCAGGCCCGGGCGGTGGTGCAGATGACGCTGACGACCTGTGACGAGGCGCTGTGCCGGATTGTGGAGCCCCATGTGTGCACCACGGCCCGGCGCTATGAAGTCCTTCTGGAGGCCCGGGAGCGGGGAATCCCCACGGTGGTATGGCTGTGCCCCCTGCTGCCCTGGCTGAACGATACGGAGGCCAATCTGCGGGGGATTCTGGACTACTGCATAGAGGCCGGCGTGGTGGGCATTATGAATTTCGGTATGGGGCTCACCCTCCGGGCCGGGGACCGGGCGTATTTCTATGCCCAGTTGGACAAACACTTCCCCGGACTGAAAGCCCGGTATCAGGAGAAATACGGCCAGAGCTATATTCTGCACAGCCCCAATGCGGCCAGGTTGACGCGCATTTTCCAGGAGACCTGCCAGCGTTATGGCATCCTGTGGCAGACTGAGCAGGTCTTTTCTTACCTGCGCACCCTGCCGGAGCCGGTGACGGAGGGGCAGTACAGTTTTTTCTGAGCCGGACAATAACGGAAAAGGCAAATTAAGGCTTGACACCACGGGACTAATAGAGATAGAATAGTTTGAATAATAATGAAGAGATGTTGGGGAACATTTCCTGATTTTATTATTTCGCCGGGGAGGGGAAGTCCCCGGCGTACTATGGAAAAATTTCAGAGAGAATGGAGGTGTGTTTCGAGACTATGCCTTTATATGGTTGGATTATTATCGGCGTTTTGCTGATTTTGGTTGTTGTGGCTTTCCTGGCGGGGATTCAGTACCGCAAGCGTGTTTCAGAGCGGGAGATTTCCAGCGCGGAGGAAGAGGCCAAGCGGATTATCAATGAATCCATAAAGAGCGCGGAGAGCAAAAAGAGAGAGGCTCTCCTGGAGGCAAAGGAAGAAATACACAAAAACCGGACGGAGTATGAGCGCGAAGTGAAAGAACGCCGCGCCGAGCTCTCCAAGCAGGAGCGCCGCCTGCAGCAGAAAGAGGAAAACCTGGACAAAAAGACGGACGCCCTGGAAAAGAAGTCGGAAACCCTGAGCCGCAAGCTGGCAGAGGCCGACGCCCAGCAGGAGGAAATCAAGACCATCAAAAAGAGCCAGCTGGAGATGCTGGAGAAAATCTCCGGCTACACCATCGAGGAGGCAAAAAACTACCTGATTTCCAACCTGGAGTCGGAAGTTACCCATGAAATGGCCATGAAGGTCAAGGAAGTGGAGGCCCAGTACAAGGAGGAAGCGGACAACCGGGCCCGGGAGATTATCGCCCTGGCCATCCAGCGCTGTGCCGCGGACCACGCCAGCGAAGTCACCGTCTCTGTCGTCAATCTCCCCAACGACGAGATGAAGGGCCGCATCATCGGCCGCGAGGGGCGGAACATCCGCTCCATCGAAACCCTCACCGGCTGCGATTTGATTATCGATGACACGCCGGAGGCCATCACCATTTCCAGCTTTGACCCTGTCCGCCGGGAGGTGGCCCGCATCGCCCTGGAGAAGCTGATTCAGGACGGGCGCATCCACCCGGCCCGCATCGAGGAGATGGTGGCCAAGGCCCAGAAGGAAGTCAACGCCACCATCAAGAGTGAGGGCGAGCGGGCTGTCTTTGAGACCAATGTCCACGGCTTGCACCCTGATTTGATTAAGCTCCTGGGGCGGCAGAAATACCGCACCAGCTATGGGCAGAATGTGCTGAACCACTCCATTGAGGTGGCCCAGATTGCGGGCCTGCTGGCCGCGGAGCTGGGTGTGGACATTGCCACAGCCAAGCGGGCCGGCCTGCTCCACGACC
>CAZRNK010000321.1:0-2996 GCA_964601435.1 uncultured Oscillospiraceae bacterium
CGGACCCGGACTACGCCGCCTGTGTCAGCCTGTGCACCAAGGGCGCATTAAAAGAAATGGTCATTCCCGCCCTGCTGGCAATTGTTGTCCCCATCGCCACCGGCATTATCTTGGGCCCCACGGGGGTCGTGGGCCTGCTGGGCGGCGCCTCCGTCACCGGCTTTGCCATGGCGGTGTTCATGTCCAACGCCGGCGGCGCCTGGGACAATGCGAAGAAATACATTGAGTCCGGCCATCACGGCGGCAAGGGCAGCGAGCAGCACAAGGCGGCCGTTGTAGGCGACACCGTTGGCGACCCCTTCAAGGACACCTCCGGCCCCAGCCTGAACATTCTGATTAAGCTGGTCTCCACCGTCTCGATTGTGTTCTCCGGCCTCATCTGCGCCATTTCCATTTTCTAAAACGGGAAAACAAAATCCCCACCCGCCTCTCTCGTGAGAGGCGGGTGGGGATTCCCTTTTGCTTGCGCCAAATCAATGGAGGAAAATCCGTTTGCCGCCCCGGTAGGGCTGCACCTCCCCAATCCGCTGGGCACTGGGTACTGCATCCTTCAGCGCGGCGAAGAGTTCCTCAGCCGCCTCCGGCGCCGCTGCCAGCAGCAGGCCCCCTGCCGTCTGGGGGTCATAGAGCACATCCTGCCGCGCCAGCTCTATACCGCCGGAATCTACCCCGCCCTCGGCAAAGCTGCGGTTGCGGTACATACCCTCGGGTAAAATCCCGATGGTAGCCAGTTCCACCGCCTCGGGCAGCAAATCCATCTCGCCCACTTCAATATGGAGTTCCACATCGGAACCCTGGGCCATCTCATAGGCATGGCCCAGAAAGCCAAAACCGGTGACATCGGTGCAGGCGTGGACGGGGAAACGGACCATTACATCCCGGGCATATTTATTTAAGGTTGTCATGAGCGCTGTCGCCGTCTCCATCCCCTCCAGGCTGGTCAGCTCCGCCTTAGCCCCCGTGGTCAGGATGCCAATGCCCAGGGGCTTGGTCAGAAACAGGACATCTCCGGGCTGGGCGCCGCTGTTGGTGAGCACCCGCTCCGGGTGGACAAAGCCCGTCACCGCCAGTCCGTATTTGGGCTCTTCATCGAAGATGCTGTGCCCGCCGGTTATCAGCGCCCCCGCCTCATAGACCTTATCATAGCCGCCCCGGAGAATCTGATGCACAGCCTCCCGGGGCATTTTTTCCGGCACGCACAGGAGATTCAGGCACAGCTTCGGTTCGCCCCCCATGGCATATACGTCGCTCAGGGCGTTGGTCGCGGCAATCTGGCCAAAGGTATAGGGGTCATCCGCGATAGGCGGGAAAAAATCCACCGTCTGCACCAGGGCCAGCGTGTCACTCACTCGGTAGACTGAGGCGTCGTCGCTCTTGTCAAAGCCCACCAGAAGATTGGGGTCCCGGTGTACCTGCAGCCCATCCAGGAGCTGGGCCAGAACCCCTGCACCCACCTTGGCCCCGCAGCCGGCGCATTTGGCCAACTTGGTGAGCTTTACGTTTTCTTCCATGGTTTTTCTCCTTTCTGTTCTTTATTTCCCCCGAAGGGCGCCCGTCAGGGCCAGGGCCGCCTCCAGGACGCCGCCGCCCACACTGAGAGACTTGTCTGAGGCACAGAAACAGTGACTGCGCGCACACCGGGGGTCAATGTCCCCGCTCTTCATCCCCGCGGATACCTGCGTTCCATCGGGAAGAATGCCCCGGAGGATGCCGTCAATGGTGCACAGCATAGGCGCTTCCCCTACCCAGGCTGCGATCTCGCCTGCATGCACCTGGTCGCCAATTTTCAGCATAGGGCGAAAAACCCCGTCACAGGGGGCCCGGAGCACTCGCTCCACTGTGTAGCCGCCGATGTTCCCCGGCACGCCCGTATTGGCCGCGGCGCTGCCGCGCCAGATTACCCGGCCCAGATAGTGGCCCCGCTGGGTCTCCACCACGGCGTGGCAGTCCACCCCGGCAGTAAACCCCGGCCCGACGCCAATCACCGCTGGGGCATCAGTCAAAGCGGTACCCAGATTGCGCTTTGCCAAAATGGCGTCCACCAGCACTGCGGGGCGCAGCGCTGGGACACACTTCCCCTCCGGGTCCGGCAATACAGGAATTACACCATTCTCCAGGAGGGCCACCGCCGCCGGAACGCTGTCCGCCCGGCGGGCCAGGCAGTCCTCCACCTTCGTCTCCCCCTGGAAAATCGCTTCGGAAAAAGCCACTGTCCGCCGGATGGCCGTAGGCCAGGGCAAATCCGTCATCGCCACCTGGAATCCGGCCCGCTTCAGGCGCAGCGCCACCCCTGTGGCGATGTCCCCGGCCCCTTTTATCACCGCAAGCATTGCCATTCCCCCTTCTGCAGGGCACCCGCCGCCACCGGTACATCCGGAAAATACGCAGCGATTTCCCGGGCGGCGGCCCAGTCTGCGCCTGTCTCCGCCTGGTTCAAAAACAGATGCTCCGTCCAACCCTCCGTCTCCAGCAGCCGCGCTGCCAGGGTGGGCGTCACAACGGTGTCTACGGAAACCCCCAGCTTGTCCGCATACAGCTCCGGACAGTGGGCCGCCTCCCGGATGAGCCTGCCCAGGCCAGAGAGGCCCAGGACGGTAATCACTTGCCCGCTCTCCGGGGGGATAACCGGCTCCGACGCCCGGTGGGCCTTCAGGGGCAGGCCCCGGGAGCCGTCGGCCTCCACCAGCACATAGTCGGCCAGTGCAGCCAGCCGGGCCATGGGCAGCGTCGGCGCAGTCAGCTTTCCTTCCCCGGCCGGCGTACCCACGCACGCCTGATTCCACAGCGCCAGTGCCATCGCCACATCCCCCTCCGAGGCGTCCAGGCACACCGGCATGTCCGCGGGCATCCGGATATGGGTAGTGGTGCACAAAATCACCGCCCCCTTTTGCCTGAGCTCCCGGCGCAGGACACCCAGCAGGGTTGTTTTTCCCCCGCTGCCGATTACGGCGGTTACCCCAGGCCGGACACCAAGCAGTTCATGCAGCTCCATATAT
>CAZRNK010000322.1:0-2988 GCA_964601435.1 uncultured Oscillospiraceae bacterium
ATATTTCGCCAACTTTAACCGCAGCAAAAAGGGCATCACGCTGAACCTGAAAACCGGCAAGGACATTTTCCTGAAGCTGGTGCAGGAGGTGGACGTGGTCATTGAAAACTACCGCCCCGGCGTGATGAAGAAGCTGGGCCTGGACTATGAAGCGCTGAAAAAGGTCAACCCCCGGCTCGTCTACTGTGCCATCTCCGCCTTCGGCCAGGAGGGACCCTACAGCCACAAGGCGGGCTTTGACCCGCTGATTCAGGCCATGAGCGGCATTATGAGCGTGACGGGATTCCCGGATGGGTCGCCCGTCCGGACCGGCATTGCCGTGTCGGACATTTTAGGCGGGCTCAATGCCGCCGTGGGGATTCTGGCGGCCCTCCGGGCCCGGGAGCAGACCGGCTGCGGCCAGCTGGTGGATATCTCCCTGGCGGACTGCGCCGTCTCCGCCATGACCAGCGTGAACCAGGCGTATCTCACAAACGGAGAGGTGCGCCAGCGGCTGGGCAACGCCTATGGCACCGGCGCGCCCGGCGGCGTCTATGAGGCCTCCGATGGAGAATTTATGTATGCCGGCGCCAACGACCGGGCCTGGGCCAAGCTTTGTAAGGCCATGGGCCGGCCCGAGCTGCTGGAAGACCCCCGCTTCGCCACCCGGGAGCTCCGGGCAGAGCACCGGGAGGCGGTGGATGCGGCCATGAACCAGTGGACGCGGCAGCATACGGTTGCAGAAAACGTCCAGATTCTGGAGAGCCTGGGCCTGCCCGCCGGGCCGATTCAGGATGTGGCGCAGGTATGCGCCGATGCCCAGTTCGGCATCCACGGGGCCCGGCCCATGTTCCACCGGATGGAGCATCCCCGGCTGGGGGAGGTCTGGTATACCGGCTCGGCCCTGCGCCTGTCGGAGACGCCGGTCTCCCCGCCGGGGCCATCGCCGGAGCTGGGAGAGCACACAGCGGAGATTTTACAGGAGCTGGGGTACAGCGAGGCGGAAATCCGCGCGCTTGCCGCATCGGGCGTTGTCTGAAAGGCCGGCCTGGGGGCCGGGCAGCAGCAGAATCTAGTGCAGAAAGAAGTAAAAATCCATGAAACTACAATCCAATAAAAAGATTTTTTACGGCTGGTATGTCATCATTGCCTGTTTCTTCATGACCTTTGTGGCCCTGGGGCTGGGCAACTCCACCAAGGGGCTGTTCATCACGCCGGTGACAGAGGATTTGGGCATCAGCCGGGGCCTGTTCTCCATTACCTTCAGCATCCGGGAGCTGGTGAAGGCCTTTGCCAACCTGCTCTTTGGCGTGCTGTCCCTGCGGCTGGGCCTGAGAAAACTGGCGGCAGTGGGCTTTGGCGCGCTGGCGGTGAGCTTTGCCCTGTTTTCGGTCTCCAGCTCTCTGATTGTTTTCTATTTTGCCGGGCTTTTCCTGGGCGTCGGCATTACCATGACCTCCACGGCCATGGTGTCTTCCCTGGTGCGCAACTGGTTCGTGCGCTACCGGGGCACGATTATGGGCGTCATTTTTGCCGGCAGCGGCCTGGGCGGCTCCCTGTTCAGCCTGCTGGTGGGGCAGTGGATTGACGCCTTCGGCTGGCGGACGGCCTATCTGATTATCGCCGTCATTATGGCGTGCATGATGATTCCCATGATTGCCATTATCCGCAACACCCCGGAGGAAAAGGGCCTGACTGCCCTGGGCGCCGGGGAGACTGTGAAAGAGAAAAAGCACAAGACCCGGGAGTGGACCGGCCTGAGCCTGCATGCCCTGCTGCGCCAGCCCTATTTTTACCTGGCCGCCTTCGGGGCGCTGTTCTTCGGCCTGGGCACCAACCCGGTCGTGGTTTCCTTCCCATCCCACCTGACAGACGTGGGCTTTGACGCCGCTTTTGCCGCCCGGATTTCCAGCATCGAATGCCTGGCCCTGGCCGCGGCGAAGATTCTGGTGGGCGTCATCTATGACCGGGCGGGCCTTCGAGCGGCGCTGGCTGTCTGCCTGGGCTCCAGTACGGTGGGCTGCCTGCTGCTGAGCTTCGTGAGCCAGAGCTGGATGGCCTATGCCTTTGCGGTGATTATTGCCTTCAGCCTGCCGCTGGAGACGCTGATGATTCCCCTGGTGCTTTCAGACCTCTTTGGCCAGAAGAGCTATTCCCATCTCCTGGGCTTGTTCCTGGCGCTGATGTCCGCAGGCATTGCGATTGGCACGCCGCTGCTGAACTTCTGCTATGACATCACCGGGAGCTATCATCTGGCCTTCCTGTGGATTGCCATTTTGGCGATGGTCGTGCTTGTTGCACTGCTCTGGTGCTGCCGGAAGGCAGACCGGCTGCACGCCCGGGAGGAGCAGGGAGAGACGCTGGAATGATGACCCGGGAGCGCGGCAACATCTACCGGATTCAGGTGCCCCTGCCCGGAAATCCCCTCCAGGCCGTCAACAGCTACTGCATTCTGGGTAAGGAGCGCACATTGCTGATTGACACGGGGTTTCGTGCCCCTGAGAGCCGGTCGGCGCTGCTGGGGGCCCTGGCAGAGCTGGGGGTGGACATGGACGAGGCAGACATCCTCCTGACTCACGCCCATGCCGACCACGCCGGCCTGGCGCCCCATATCGCAGGGGCGGGGACAAAAATCTTTGTCAGCGAGGCGGACATGCGCCGGCTCAATTCCGCCCGGGAGGCGGAGGCCTGGGCCAAGCGGGAGGCGTATTACCGGACGGAGGGGTTTCCCCCGGCGCTAATCGAAAACCACATCAAGCACAACCCGGTGCGCACCTATGCCCCCGGCCCGTCCGAGCGGTACTGCCCGGTGGAGGAGGGACAGGTGCTGGAATACGGGGGCTATCGGCTGCGCTGCATCGCCACGCCGGGCCATTCGCCGGGGCATCTCTGCCTGTATGATGCGGAGCGGGCCCTGCTGTTTTCCGGGGACCATATCTTATTCGACATCACCCCCAACATCACCTCCTGGGTGGGCTTTGACGACGCCCTGGGCCACTATCTGGACAG
>CAZRNK010000323.1:0-2986 GCA_964601435.1 uncultured Oscillospiraceae bacterium
ATCCCGGCTGGAGGTTAAAGGGGTCCAGGCCGGGGTTTGCCGTCTCCAGGGCCCGAAGGGTGGTGCCATAGGCCAAGGCCACGGAATAGAGGGTATCGCCCCGGGCCAGGGTGTGGGTAAAATAACCGGTATACCAGGGAATCAGGGCCCGGTGGGTGGCCCGGCCCACGACGCCGTCCACCGCCAGTCCGTTATCCGATTGAAAGCGGCGCACAGCGGCCTGGGTGCCGGCGCCGAAGATGCCGTCCAGGTTCCCCGGCGAAAAGCCGGCCCGGCTGAGGGCCAGCTGCAAAAGCTGTACCTGAGCGCCGGTGCTGCCATATTTTAAAATTTCCATTTTTCTCCCTCCTGCATGCTTCTCCTTTTATTTTATATGTGCCGGCGGGAAAAGCATGCATGCCTTTTTGAAAGCGGCGGGCAAAGTAGCAGCGAATCTCGAAGGAAATTGAAACATTTTCCAGTATGCAGATGCTGCATGCATCGCGCTGCAAAAGGGAATAAAGAGAGAAATTGACGCCGTTATTTTGCGTCGAACCAGACATACTGAATAAGCGGAAGCAAAAAAACAAAAATTGAGGGGATACGATGGGATGGTAAAGAAAGGAAAGAACGGCGGCCGCGCCTTCCGCCGGAAAGCGGGGCTCTGCCTGGCCCTGGGTGCGGTTCTGAGTCTGGGCGTAGAGGCGGCGGCCCTGGAGCTGGTGCCCGTGGGCCGGTCTGTAGGGATTGAAATGCAGATGGAAGGTGTCATGATTGTAGGACTCTCCCAGGTGGAGACGGATGCGGGACAGTGCTCGCCGGCGGCAGATGCGGGCCTTGAGGTCGGGGATGTAATTGTCCGTGTGGGCGATACAGCCACAAACACGGCAGCAGAATTTATGGATGCAGTTTCCAAGGCAGAGGGGGAAAAACTGTCTGTAACGGTCCGCCGGAACGGGGAAGAGCGCTGCTACACGATTGAACCCCAGGCGGCCCGGGATGGCTCGAAGCAGATGGGGCTGTGGCTCCGGGATTCTGTGGCGGGGATTGGTACCATTACGTTTTATGACCCGGATTCCGGCGCCTATGGCGCCCTGGGCCACGGCATTACGGACGCGGACACAGGCGCGCTGCTGCCTCTGGGCGACGGGGAGATTCTCGATGCCACGGTGGTGGATATCCAGCCCGGCCAGGTGGGGACGCCGGGGCAGCTCTGCGGCCATTTCCAGGAGGGAAACAGCTGCGGTACCATTGCCTGCAATACCGACTGCGGCATATTTGGCCAGCTGAGCACACCGGAAGAGGGGGAGGCACTCCCGGTTGCCGGCGAGTCAGAAATTACGCTGGGTTCGGCTACAATCCTGGCCAATGTGCGGGGGACGGAAGTGGAGGCTTTCTCTGTGGAAATTACCCGCCTCTACCGTGGAGACGAACCGGGGCGGAGCATGATGCTCACGGTGACAGATGAGACGCTGCTGAAGCTCACCGGCGGGATTGTACAGGGGATGAGTGGCAGCCCAATTGTGCAAAACGGGAAGCTCATAGGGGCCGTGACTCACGTCCTGGTCAATGACCCGACCCGGGGCTACGGCATCTCCATGGAGGATATGCTTCCGGCCTGTCCCTATGGCCTCAGCGTGGATGATGCGGCGTAAGAGCACAGTGCCGAAAGGCGGCGAAGCGGCGGCTTTTTTGGGGTAAAGTCGGAAAGTGTCGAATTATGTCAACAAAAAGCTGTGGGATTTTCACAGCTTTTTGTTGCATTGAGTTGTCGGTTGTGGTAAATTAAAACCATTCAAACGGTGTTTCTGCTTAAATAAATATATGCCTGGCCGTAATTGCAAGATTAATGGAGGAGAAGTTATGGAAACCAAGACGCGCATCTTGATTGCAGATGCGGGAGAAGACTACAGAATGCTTTTGGCCGACATATTGACCGGCGAGGGAGATATGGAAGTTGTGGGGATGGCTTCCGATGGGATGGAGGCCCTGGAGAAGATTGCAGAGCTGAAGCCAGATGTGGTGCTGCTGGATTTGGTTTTGTCCAAGCTGGACGGCCTGGGCGTTTTGGAAAAGCTTCCGGAGACGGGCGTAAAGCCTGTAACCATTGTCGTATCGGGGTTTGCCAACGACCATGTGGTGTCAGAGTGCTGTGAGCTGGGCGCCTATTATTTTTTACAGAAGCCCTGTGATATTCCAGCCCTCCTGAGCCGTATCCGCATGGGCCTGGGCTCCGGGCGGAGCGCGCCGGCCTTTGTGCCCCGGACAGGCAGCATGCAGGCTGCGGCCCGGCAGGAGCAGAGCCTGGAAGCGGTGGTGACAGAGGTCATTCATGAAATCGGCGTCCCCGCTCATATTAAGGGATACCAGTACTTACGGGAGGCCATCATCCTGACCATTAATGACATGGATGTTATCAATGCGGTGACCAAGGTGCTCTATCCGGCTGTGGCCAAGAAATTCGGCACCACCCCTTCCCGTGTGGAACGGGCCATCCGCCATGCCATCGAGGTCGCCTGGGACAGGGGAGACCTGGAGACACTCCAAAAATTCTTTGGCTACACCGTTTCCAATATCAAGGGAAAACCCACCAACAGTGAATTTATTGCCATGATTGCAGACTGCCTCTCCCTGCGGCGGAAGGCACAGGAGGGGTGATGCTTTTCTTGGCGCTTAAGAAAAGTACTCAAAAGAATCATCCGCCTGCGGGCGGGGACGGGGGAAGTTGTTACTTTTCTTTCTCCAGCGAAAGAAAAGTAATCAAAAGAAACGCCGCCAAAGGGGCCTGACTACTAAGGTCGGGCCCCTCTGGACACCCCCCGTAAGTCCAAGCCCGTTGCGGCCAAGCTGGGGAGATAGACTGATTTGTATCCAGCGTCGATTCGCCGGGCCACAGGGCCCTGAATTATACTATGTCTCAATGTGAGGCGCCTAATCTAAGATTTTGCTTTACCAGGGCGCAAGCCTGTCACATCAGCGCAAGCTCCGTATCCCGCGCTTCCTTGCT
>CAZRNK010000324.1:0-2982 GCA_964601435.1 uncultured Oscillospiraceae bacterium
TTCTTCCAGGAAGCCCTGCACTGAGCGGCGCGCCTTGCGGACATACAGGCAAAAATACGCTTCCTTTCCTTGCCCACAGCACATATAATCGAACTATCCGTTCCGGCGGGCTTGCGCTGGGCACCGCAAACAGGAATCCTGGACAGCCGTTTGACTGCCCAGGATTCCTGTAGCATGAATATACCCTTTTGCATCAAGCAATTTTTTCATATTCCATAAATGCCGCACGCAGTTCCTCCATGGTCTGGCGCACCTTCTCCTGGCCCCATCCCAAATTTTCCGCCGCCTCCGCCATATCGCAGCGGTTGGCCAGTTGATAAGCCAGCCGGGAACTGTCCGCCGGAAGCCGCCCAACATAGTCCCAAAGGGCGATGGACTCGGTAAAATCTCCGGTCTTCTTCGGCATGCGCTCCACCCGCGGCGTACTGCTGTCCTGAAAAGCCGGTGCACTCAAGGATTTTTGCCAGTAACAGCGCCCCTCTTCCCGCTTGGCCTGCTTCAGCGCAGTGTCAATTCTCCCATAGGCCTGCATCCATAAATCCTCGCCGAAAATAATGGGGCTGGTGCAGTACACCTCACAAAAGGCGAGCAAGCCTACCGACATATATTCTGCGTTGTGGGGGTTGAGGCCGTTTGCCAGGCATAGCTCCGAAACCATTTCCCGCACCCAGTGAAACTCCTGTGGAATCAGCTGTCTCTTTCGCCGCATATTCAGGCCGCCTTTCTCCGTTTTCTTGCCGCCGCAGGCGGCTCGCTCAGGCCCTCATACTGCCCAACCCAGCACCGGTATTTCTCCAGCCATGTAAACACGAAGCTGGCGGGGAGCTCCAGCCCGCGCTGCCGCAGCAGTTTCCCCAGCTCATGATGTTTCCGGGCGCCGCTGGGACTGAAAACCAAATTTATGGTCCCCTCCGTATCCAGAATCAGGCGCCGCCCATCCCGGCTCATTCGCAGGCGGAACGCCCTCTCCCCCTGTGTCTTTTTGCGGAAGGCCTCATTCATGCGGAGAGTATCATCCTTGGTTATGCTGAGACGATACACCCCCTGGCGGCTCAAGGGCTCCGGCACATCCGCAAATTCTTCCAGATTCAGCTCAATTTCCCACAAATCTAATAGCATGGCAATCTCCCTTCTGAATTCTCTATATTCAATAAATTGAGTATAGCATAGCAGAACATACGGGAAAAAACTATTCGCAAATCCCATGAAAAAAAGGAGAAAAAACCAGAAACATGCCAAGATGTAAAGCCAGGAAAAAGTTGATAAAATAAATGTTTTACCTGCCTTTTTCAATCTTTTTATATGATTTTATTCGCTTCTGAATCACCCTGTGCCATGGCTTCCCGCCGTACAGCGCCACATCTTCCGCCCTTTGCCCCTCCATGGCGTCAAAAGAAGAAAATATCCTTGCGTACACAGAATAGGAAGTCATCGCCCGGCTTCTTTGCCAAAAGTGCGCAGCGTTTCTATCATCGCCCGCTGATTCATCGGAGGGAGACAGCTGTGCGCCCGGCACAGATAAAATGTGGTTTCCCCGTTCAGCAGCTGATATGCCTGCGTCGGCGCATCCAATATTCTGACAATGGCATCAGAAGGGATGCGGAAAGGCAGCGCAGACAAGTCCTCCCCATTTCCAACGACCGTAAGCAGCACCGGCGGCTCCAATTTATCGGACAGCGCCATTAAAAACATGGAAAAGGCCGCCGGATGTCCCTCCGCTTCCCCAGACAAAAATGCCATCTGCCGCTCCAAAACCGTTTCCCTTTCCGCCTCCGGCAGGAGGGCATTGAGCCGCACCAGCGTGTAGGCCATCAGGGAATTTCCACTGGGCAGCGCCCCGTCATAGCACTCCTTTGGCTGGAAAAGCAGGGTTTCGTTTTCCTTGCCATAGAAATAAAAACCGCCATGCGCCCCATCATAATACAGCGCAATCGCTTTGTTCGCCATCTCATCCGCCCGCTCCAGGAATCTTTTGTCCAGCGTTGCGTCATACAAGGAGAGCAGCGCAAAACAATAGCTCGCATACTCGTCCAGGAACCCGCGTTCTCCGCACCTACCCGCCCGGAAACTCACATAAAGCGTGTCCTGGTGGCACAGCCTGCTCTCTATAAACGCCTGCGCCCGTTTTGCCGCCGCCAAATACTGCGAATTTTGACTGCACCGGTAGAGCTGACACAGCGCTGCAATCATCAGCGCATTCCACGCGGTCAAAATCTTGTCGTCTGTATGCAGGCATGTGCGCCCCCGCCGGTATGCCCGCAGGTCCGGCATCACTGCCTCGAAGCGGTCGTCCCCCAAATCTTTCGCCTGCAGGAGATTGGGAATGCTCTTTCCCGCAAAGTTTCCGGCGCTTGTAATGTCATACCGCCGGCAAAACGCCCCGCCGTCCTCTGCTCCCAGCAGCTGCGTAATCTCCTCCGGGGTCAAGCTATAATATTTCCCTTCCTCCCCCTCGCTGTCCGCATCCTGCGCACTGTAAAAGCCGCCTTCCGGTGCAGTCATTTCAGACAAAATGTAAGAAGCGGTTTTCTCGGCAACACGCCGGTACAACGGCTGCGCGGTAAGCGCATACGCACCGCAGTAGGCGAGTATCAGCAGCGCATTGTCATAGAGCATCTTTTCAAAATGTGGAATGCGATAGACACGGTCTGTAGAATACCGGCAAAACCCATATCCGATGTGGTCAAACAGCCCGCCGGCATACATCTGCCGGAGCGTTATCTCTACCATATTGCGGACTGCCGGGTCTCCGTATTTTTCATATTGCTGCATCAGGAACAGCAGATTGTGGGGCGCGGGAAATTTGGGTGCACATCCAAACCCGCCAAAGGGCGCATCAAAATTCTCCTTATACCACGCGACGGCCCGGCTCAGCAGGGATGCATCTGCGCTAGCCGTATCAGTCTGGGGACGGTTCAGGGCTTTTGTAACCGTATCCGCGGTTTCCAGCAGCCCTTCCCGCTCCGCTGTCCATTTCTCCTG
>CAZRNK010000325.1:0-2980 GCA_964601435.1 uncultured Oscillospiraceae bacterium
CCTAATCCAGAGCCGGGCCAGCCTCTATGTCAGCGAGCAGCGCTAGGGGCGCGCAAGAGTCCCCTTTCGCATGCAAAACAAAGGATGATTTTCCCAGAACAGATTTGATACCAAATCTTAATAAATAAACCGGATTTACCGCATTGCTTTTTCCTGCCTCAGCGGCTATAATACAGGGGATGGTCCACGACATTTTGTGCCTATGCCCGGGCTGATATGCCCATATCTTGCGAAGTGCAGGAGAGCGTGTTTTTCAGAAAGCAGGTGTTACAGCTATGCGCATGTCGGCCCCGCCGGCGGTGCAGGAGAAGGTCACAGTGCCCCCTACTCCCACGACTACAGAAAAAAGAAAGCGCCGCCTGCCGAAGCAGCGCCCCTCCCGGATGCCCGGGCGGGGGTCAAAGCGGGCCATGGGCCCCCGGCTGAAGCACAGTGTGCGCGAGAGTATCGGCAGTGCCTGTTTTTTAGCACCCAGTTTTCTGGGCGTGGCGGTGTTTTTCATCGTCCCCTTCGGCATCGTGGTCTACTATTCCCTGATTGACAACCCCATTCAGAAGAACTTTGTCTTTCTGGACAATTTTATTGCCCTGTTTCACAACAGCGCCTTTTTGACTGCGGCGAAAAATACCCTGACGTTTTCCGCCGTGTCGGTGCCGTTGGCTGTCATCCTCTCCCTGATGCTGGCGCTGATGCTGGAGTGCCGGATTCCCCTGAAGAGCCAGTTCCGGACCTTTTTCCTGAGCCCAATGATGGTGCCGGTGGCCTCGGTGGTGCTGATTTGGCAGGTGGTGTTCCACTATAACGGCACGCTCAATGAGTTCCTGGCCCTTTTCGGCGTGGACAAGATTGACTGGCTGAAATCAGACTATTGCCAAATCGTCATTGTGGTGCTGTTTTTATGGAAGAACCTGGGCTACAATATGATTCTATTCATGGCGGCCCTGAACAATATACCCCAGGAACTGCTGGAGGTGGCGGATGTGGAGGGGGCCTCCCCGGCCTATAAATTCTTCGCCATCAAGCTGCGCTATCTCTCGCCCACGGTGCTGTTTGTGACCATACTGTCCATTATCAGCTCCTTCAAGGTGTTCCGGGAGATTTACCTCCTGACGGGGGACTACCCATATGACGGGTTGTACATGCTCCAGCACTTTATGAACAACACCTTCCGCTCACTGGACTATCAGCGGCTGTCCGCCGCGGCGGTGGTAATGGCCCTGGCCATGGTGGTGCTGATTGCCATCCTCTTTATTGTGGAGGATAAGTTTGGAAAGGACGTGGAGGGGTGAAGAAAAAACGGTATTTCGGCCGCTTTGCCCTGACGCTTCTGGCGGCCTTTTTTGCCCTGACGTTCCTGCTGCCCACAGTGCTGACCATCACCAACTCCTTCATGTCCCAGTCGGAAATCCAGGCCAACTACGGCGTGGTCTTTTCCTCTGGGGCCCAGAGCGGGGGCACGACCTATATGTCCGAGACGGTGAACCTGAAGTTTATCCCGGACAAGGTGAGCCTGTCCCAGTACATAACGGCCTTTATCAAGAGCCCGGATTATCTCCTGAAGTTCTGGAACAGCGTAATTCTGGTGGTGCCCATTGTGGTGCTCCAGGTGGGGATTGCGGCCCTGGCCGCCTACAGCTTTACCCGCTACAGGACGAAATTCAAGGCGTTTTTATTCTTCTTTTATGTGATTTTGAACCTGATGCCCTATCAGGTTACCCTGGTGCCCAACTATCTGGTCAGCGACTGGCTGGGGATTTTGAATACCCGCTGGGCCATTATTTTCCCCGGGGCCTTTGCCCCCTTCAGCGTCTTTCTGCTGACGAAGTTTATGCGCCGGATTCCCGTCTCCCTGATTGAGGCGGCGAAGCTGGACGGGGCGGGGGAGTGGACCATCTTCACCCGGATTTGCCTGCCCCAGTGCCGCAGCGCCCTGTACTCCATCGCCATTCTGGTGTTTATTGACTACTGGAACATGGTGGAGCAGCCGGTGGTGCTGCTCCAGGACACCACCCAGCACCCCCTGAGCGTGTATCTCTCCACGATTAATGCCGGGGACGTGGGCGTGGCCTTCGCCGTGGCGGTGGTCTATATGATTCCGTCCCTGCTGCTGTTCCTCCATGGGGAGGAGGCCCTGGTAGAGGGCATTACCCACTCCGGCAGCGTCAAGGGCTGAGGGCGGCGCCCAAAAGCCACCTGAAAAAATCCTCCAGGAAAGGATGTAACCGCAGATGACTGAGCAAAAGGTTAAGAAGAGAGGCTGGATAAAGAATGCCGTCATTATTTTTCTGGCCATACTGTTGGTGCTCACCTTCTTTTCCAACACCATTATGAACTGGTCCCTGCCGGAGGTGGCTGCCCAGTATGTAAACTCGGGTACCATCACCACCCGGGTCCGGGGCAGCGGCACCGTCACAGCCAATGAGACCTATCAGGTCTCCATCAATGAAACCCGCACCATCCAGTCTGTAGCGGTGAAGGTTGGGGATACGGTGGAGCCCGGCGACCTCCTCTTTACCCTGGCCGACTCGGAGAGCACAGAACTGGAGGAGACCCAGACTGCCCTGGATGATTTGGAGCTGGCCTATCAGAAGGCGGTTATCAACGCCACCACTGCGGACTATGCCAAGGAGAACCGGGATATTCAAAACGCCCGGGCGGCGTTGGAGGAGGCCCAGGCGACTTTGAATGGGATGACCGATGTCACCGATGCGGACCTGGCAGCGGCGAAGGAGGCAGTCAACGAGGCGGAGGACCGGCTGGTTGTCCTCCAGGCGGAGCGGGACACGGCCCAGACGAACCTGGATGCCCTGGGGGGCCGGGACGAGGGCACCAGCGGCGATTACAGCCAGGTTACAGCGGCACAGAATGCGCTGACCGCTGCACGAAATGAACTGGCTGCTGCCGTTCTCGCCTATGGAAATAATTACTTGCAGTTGGCAGAGGAAGTTATTGAAGGTCGAATCAGGGAAGTATGCACAAA
>CAZRNK010000326.1:0-2979 GCA_964601435.1 uncultured Oscillospiraceae bacterium
GGGAAACCTCCGGCGAGGGTATTGACAAAAAACGCCACGGGCAATACAATTTAGAAGATTTCAGTTTGTTTTTACCTGCTGCGGCCTGTAAACCTGTAAAAGTATACGCCAGGGCTGCGGCGGAGCGAGGGGAGCGACGGTATGGGCGAGAGCATTATCCAAATTCAAAATCTCAACAAAACCTTTCCCGGCGGGGAAGGGGAGGTGGTGGCGCTCCGGGATGTGAACCTGGACATCCACAAAGGGGAGATTTTCGGTATTATCGGCCTGTCCGGCGCAGGCAAAAGTACCCTGGTCCGGTGCATGAACTACCTGGAGCGGCCCACAGAGGGGGCAGTCCTCTTTAACGGGGAGGATTTGGCCTCTCTGAGCAGTGCCCGGCTCCGGGAGGTCCGGCGGTCCATCAGCATGATTTTTCAGCAATTCAATCTGCTGATGCAGCGTACCTGCCTGAAAAATATCTGTTTCCCGCTGGAGATTGCCGGCGTGCCGGCCCGGGAGGCCCAGCGGCGGGCGGAGGAGCTACTGGAGATTGTGGGGCTGCCGGACAAGGCGTCGGCGTATCCCGCCCAGCTTTCCGGGGGACAAAAGCAGCGCATTGCCATTGCCCGGGCCCTGGCCTCCAACCCTCAGGTCCTGCTGTGCGATGAGGCCACCAGCGCCCTGGACCCCAAGACCACCCGGGACATCCTCCGGCTGATTCAGGACATCAACAGGCGCACCGGTATTACAGTTATCATCATCACCCATGAGATGGCCGTCATAGAGGAGATTTGCAGCCGGGTGGCCATTTTGGACGCCGGACAGGTGATGGAGTGCGGCCCGGTAGCGGAAATCTTCTCCAACCCCCAGACGGAGGCCGGGCGCCGCCTGGTCTACCCCGACGGGGTAATCATTGACCAGTTGCCGGCCAGCAATGTGGTGCGCATTGCCTTTAACGGCGGGACGGCCTATGAGCCGCTGATTGCGTCTCTGGCCATTGACTGCGGCGTGAAGGCCAATATTTTGGGCGCGGACACCCGGAACATTGATGGGAAGGCCTTCGGCACCATGCTCATTGGCCTGCCCGAGGATGCAGAGCAGGTGGCAAAGGCCCTGCATTACATCCGCAGCCAGCCCAATATTACGGTGGAGGAGGTGCGCGACTACCATGGCTAAGTTTCTGTCCGATTTTTCCGAGGTCTTTGCCAACAGCCAGTATTTCTATGAGTTCCTGGGGGGCATTTGGGAGACGCTGTACTCCACGGTCATTGCCACTGTGCTGGCCTATGCCCTGGGCCTGGTACTGGGCGTACTGCTGATTGTAGGCGAGCGGGGCGGCGTACATCCCCTGCCCAGCCCGGTGATGCGCCTGCTCAATTTTGTGATTAATATTGTCCGCTCGGTTCCTTTTTTGATTTTGATGCTGATGGTGCTGCCTCTGAGCAAGCTCATCCTGGGGACCCGGATTGGTACGGCGGCCTCAATTCCGCCCCTGGTAATTGCCGCGGCCCCCTTTGTGGCCCGGCTGGTGGAGACTTCCCTCCGGGAGCTGGACAGAGGGGTGCTGGAGGCGGCCCAGGCCATGGGCTGCAGTACCTGGCAGATTGTGTGGAAGGTCATTTTGCCCGAGTGCCTGCCCTCCCTGATTTCCAGCTTTACAACGGCCTTTATCACGATTCTGGGCTATGGGGCCATGGCGGGGGCCATTGGCGGCGGCGGCCTGGGCCGGATTGCCATCAACTATGGCTATAACCGCTATAATTACGCCGTCATGCTCATCGCCGTTATTCTCATCGTGATTCTGGTGCAAATCTTCCAGAGCATCGGCACCCATTTTGCGGCCAGGCTGGACAGGCGAAGCTCCGCCCAGACAGGGAAAAAGGGCAAAAAACGCCGGGAAACCACAGAGGAAACGGTGTAATTTGGATGCTGCTGACAAAAAAGTGCGGTTTTATTTTTGCTTCTTTGTGAAAAACAGTGCATTGACAGGAACCGCCTTCTGCGCTAAACTAAATCCAATCCAAAAATTGCATGAGCGAAAAAGGCAGTGAAGAGAAAGAGTAAGCGGAGGGGAACGCCTCAGAGAGCCCGGGCAGCTGAAAACGGGCGCGGGAGTCTTCGCCGAACATGGTCTTGGAGCCGCGCACCGAGGCGGGAACCCGCTTAGGCTGCGACGGGTGCGCCCGTGAACGCGCAGACGTATCGGCCCCTGTTTGGGCCTGTACGGTTTGAGGCGCTTCCGTATGGAGGCGTGAAGCAAGGTGGTACCGCGGAATTACAATCGCCCTTGACAGCAAGTGTCAGGGGCGTTTTTTTATCAGGCTGTGTGCCCGTTTCCAACGGTTTGCATATAGAAGAAATCAGAATTTTTTGAGAGGAGACAGATGCAATGAAGAAGAAAATTTTTGCCCTTGTCTTGGCCTGCGCCCTGGGGCTGTGCCTGCTGGCCGGCTGCAGCGGCGGCGGGGAGACGACAACCATCACCGTGGGCGCCTCCCCGGCCCCCCATGCGGAAATCCTGGAAGTTGCCAAGGGGATTCTGGCGGAGCAGGGGATTACCCTGGAGATTGTGGAGTACAACGACTACATTGTCCCCAATGAGGCAGTAGAGTCCGGGGAGAATGACGCCAACTACTTCCAGCACATCACCTATATGAACAACTTCAATGCCGAGCATGGCACCCACCTGGTCAGCGTGGCGGAGATTCATTATGAGCCCTTCGGCATCTATGCCGGCCGGGTGTCCAGCCTGGCAGATTTGCCCGACGGCGCCCAGATTGGCATTCCCAACGACCCCACCAACGGCGGGCGGGCCCTGCTGCTCCTCCAGGAGCAGGGGCTGATTACCCTGCCTGAGGATGCCGGCCTGGAGCCCACGGTGCTGGACATCGTGGACAACCCCCATGGGTATGAGATTGTGGAGCTGGAGGCGGCCCAGCTGCGCCGCTCTCTGGACAGCCTGGACATCGCTGTCATCAACGGCAACTACGCCATTGA
>CAZRNK010000327.1:0-2962 GCA_964601435.1 uncultured Oscillospiraceae bacterium
CGCCGGGGGCAGGCGGCGGCGCGCCCGCCGGTAGTCCCCGGGGGTCTCCCCTGTCCAGGCGCGGAACACGGCGGTGAACTGGCTGTGACTCTCATAGCCCACCCGTCCGGCAATCTCCGACACCGGCAAATCCGTCTCCAGCAGCAGCCGCCGGGCCTCCTCCATGCGCAGCCGGCGCATATAGGTGTGGAGGGTGCAGCCGTATATCCCCTGGAAGGCCCGCTTCAGGGCGGTGAGGGACATGTGGAATTTCTGGGCAAGCTGGGCCTGGGTCAGGCGGCAATCCGGATGGGCCTCCAGATAGGCGCGCAGCGCCTCTGCCCGCTCCATCTGATAGCGCCCCAAATAGGGGGCCGGCGGCGGCGCCTCCGGCCGCCAGGAGGCCAGATACAAAAGCAGCTCAATGGTTTTCAGCCGGTAATAGCCCTGGCCCAGGGCGCCGGCGGGGGCGAAGAGCTGGGCAAAAACACCCCGTAGCTGCTCTGTGCCGGAGAGGATTTCTCCCCGGCGGCGGCCCAGCGCCGCCGCCTGCGCCTCCAGCTGCGGCGCCGGCTGGCAATCTGCAGCAAAGTCCTCCAGGGCCGCCTGGGCCCGGCCCGGGTGCAGCAGCAGGGAGACCCCCGCATACCGCGCAGTGGCCGGGGCGGCCTGCAACTCTGTCCCCGGGGGGACCACCCAGATTTCCCCGCTCTCCAGGCCCCTGGGCCCTGTCTCCAGGCGGAGCCGGCCGGCGTGGCAGTAGTGGAGGTGGAGACACCCGGCCTGCGTATCCGCGTCCACAGGGGCGTGCACCCAGCCACTTTCCGAGAGGAAACGCAGGCAGACGCCGGGGAAAACCTGCTGCTCCCCCGGCATATCCGGTATGGGTTGTATCCGGTTGTCCACACGCGCCCTCCTCTCCGCGCCAGGCATATCGCCGCCTGCAATGGATTTACCCCTGGGAAAAGGAAGGGCCATCCGCAAGCTCTGATGCAGCCTTTCTTCCCCGCCGTTAGTTAGCTGATGCTAACCATAGGATAGACGCAAAACCGGCATTTGTCAAGTTTTTTCGCCGGAAAAACTGAAAAGACTTTGCGGTTTTTGCCGGCGGCAGAGGCATACTGCGTCGCTCTGGCAAAAAAATGCGCTTGCGCATCCGGAGATGCGCAAGCAATTCAGTTTGGGTTACTTCCCCGGTTTTTGCTTTCTCTGTATGGGCCTTATGTCGTATTGGGACTTCGCCTCATGCACGCAGGCGCCCAAAATCGCAGCCTGTACCCGCTGCTGGGCGGCCAGCAGCACTACCGCCAGCAGTTCCAGGGCGGCGCAGCCCAGCTCCAGGGCGGAAAAATTCCAGTTGAGAAATATATAGACCACATGGCCCAGGAACGTGACAGCCCACAGCAGCAGAACGGCCCACAGGGAATTCCGCATCCGGCCCAAACCGTAGACATACTCCCGGATGGTCATTTTGGGACTCCCGTCCCAGACAAGGCCCCACAGGCCCATCAGCAGGTAAAGCAGCGGCAGAACCGACACCACCGCCGGCACGCCGGAATAGACGGTGGTGCTTCCCCCGGAGCCCAGCAGGCCCCCGGTCAGAAAGGCCGCTGTGCCCCCCAGCGTCAGAAGCTCGCTCTCCAGCTTATACCGGCGAAACTGCCCCTTTTCCAGCTGGAAGCAGTAATAGTCCCCCGTATAGACATATTTCGTCTTTTGCCTGCCGGTGTCCGGGTCTGTGACAGTCTGCTTCTCATAGCCTTCAAAGTACAGCTTGATTCCCCGGTGGCTGCGGCCGCCGAATTTTCCTTCTGCCATATGCACATCTCCCTGCCGGCCTTCCCAAAGCCGGCCTTCTGTACCTCTACTCTAACAAATTTTTTCACCCCTGTCTACCAAAACCCCAAAATCAAAAAGGGGACGGCTCTCGCCGTCCCCTTTTTCATATTTCCGTGGTTTTTGTCTGCTGGTAACAGGAAGAGCCGCTATCTGCCCGGGTCCTTATCCCACCAGCTCGATGTAGCGGTCATAGGCCGCCTGCTTAATGGCGATGACATTGTCAATCCCCAGTTCGTCCACCGTGGCCAGATAGGCATCCCACTCGGCCTCGATGTCCCCCTCGCCTACAATCCAGCGGAGGATGGTGCTGCGGGTATAGGTGTCAATCTCGGTGATATAATTTCCGTATTCCGACTGCTCCTCCTGGCTCATGGTGGCGTTGGAGGGATAGGCCAGGAAGCCGGTCTGGTTGGAATACCAGGCGTCCACAGCGGCCCGCTGGGTCTCGTTATGGATGTCGGTATTCCGGGCATAGAGGAAGTAGCCCGGGCCGGCGTCCACGGCATAGAGGGTCAGGAGAATCTTCCAGCTCAGGTCGTCGGGGTTGTTGACCATGAGGTCGGTATAGGCGATGTCCCCATTTTCGTCATACTCCCAGGCCTGGCCCTCCAGACCGTAGCTGTTCATGACAGCCGCTTCATCGGTATAGAGGAAGTCAATCCACTGGCAGACATAGGGCATCCGCTCTTCACTACAGGCGGCGGTGATGCTCCAGCCGGGGGAGACCGTCGGCTCCAGGTCATAGATGCCCAGGCTGTCGCCCTCGTTCTGCGTCACGTCCGCCATGCCGGTCATAATAATGTCTGTACGGTCCTGAATGTCTACGAAATCGTCCACCGCCAGCAGCGCCACGCCGATATTGTCATTGAACAGCTCGGCATACGCCTGCTGGGAGAAGGAGATGGTGGGGGCCATGCTCTCCACCATGAAGTCCCGGTAAATCAGCCCCTGGTCCCACCAGGAATTGAGCATGGTCACATATTCCTTCAGGTTGGGGTCATTCAGGCCGCTCTTGACAACGCCGTCCTCCACAAAGAAGGGCTGGGCGCCGCCCATGGTGTCCAATGTAATCGAGATATTGTAGCCGTTGGTGAGGGTCTGGCCGCCGCCGTTGCCATAGGGGCTGAGCCACAGGGCGGCGGTG
>CAZRNK010000328.1:0-2959 GCA_964601435.1 uncultured Oscillospiraceae bacterium
CCAACGCCTCCCGGGAGCAGGCCATGATTATCGCCATCCGCATGTTCAAGAACCTGTAAGACCTGTACCCACGCCAGAGATATAACACTCCGGCACATTGCTTTCACCCCGCCGCCACATAAAGGCGGCGGGGTGAAATTCTGTCAAAAAGCCCTCTGCTTCCTTGCGAAGGGGGACATTTTCGTATATACTGGGCATCAACCGGAATGAGGAGGAATCGGTATGGAGACAGCAACGCTCCGTCTTTTTGAAAGCCTGTGCCTGGAACGCGTACTGCGGCCAGCCCCCGGCTGTGACCTGAATCTGGAGACAGAAGCCTTCCTGCTGGAGGCGGCCGGAATTCACCTCCAAGAAGTAGAAACCTATGTCGCTCTGCTTCGCTTTACCGGTCATTCCTGCCCCGTTCCCCCGGAGGCGCGGCCCGCGCTGGCGGACGCAGTCCGCGCCCTTTTTCCGGTGGGTGAATCCTGCTGGTGTACCTGGGGCACCCAGCGCCGTTTTGGAGACGAGCTTCTGTGTCTTTTAAACCTCCCTTCTGCCGCCGAAGTACCTGGGCGGCTCCGGGCCATCGCGGCCCTGGCAGAGACATACATCCAGGGAGCCTGCCGGGCACAGGTCTCCCTGAGTCCGCTGCGGCGGCCGGAAGATCGTCTCTCAGACTGCTACCGCGCGGCCTTCGATTTGGCCCGCTGCGGCGCGATGCTGGAGTCAGAAGTCCCGGTCATCTGCCGGGAGGACTACGCCTCCCCCGCACATCTCTCTGCCGGCACCGAGGAGGAGCACCGGCTGGAAACCCAATACTTCACAGCAGTTGTGAATATGGATGTGGATCTGGCAAAGAGCTGTATCCAGCGCATTGCGGATAACACACTCTCCGAACCTGTCTCGGGCTGCAAGGAGCTCCCCATCATTCTCTCCCGGTGCATGAACGTCCTGCGCAGCCACCTCCGGGGCCGCCACGAGATTGACGCCGCCTTTATCGGACGGATTCAAACTGTTCTGGAGCAGATTGATGCGGCCGGGACGGTCCGGGACCTCATGGCTTGCGTATTCGCCTTCATGGAGAGCTTAAAGGCGGAGGTGCAGCGCACCGGCCTCTCCAAGGACCCACGTATCGCTGAAATCCAGACTTTCATCCGGGAGCACTATTGGGAACGCAGCCTGAATGTAGAGCTGCTCGGCGATGTATTTTCCCTGAGTCCCACATATCTCTCCAAAATTTTTAAACAGGCCACTGGCGTGCGCCTGGTGGACTACATACATAAAACCCGCCTGGACAAAGTAAAGGCACAGCTTCTGGAAACCAAAAGGAAACTGGAGGAAATCGCCCAATGCGCGGGCTATGAGAATGGCTGGGCCATGACACGAACTTTCAAACGCTATTATGGCATCACACCCAGTGAATACCGGGAAATCTATTTGGCAAAAGTAAAATAACACAAAAATACCGCAATTTCTAAACTGTAGTTTGGAAATTGCGGTATTTTGCAGAAATATTACCTTGTGGAGCAGTCAAAAACAGCTTTATAATGGCGGTAAACAAAAGCGCATACCAGATACAAAACAGGAAAGGAGACAGAAAGCAAATGAAACATCGGTTTATTGCGCTGCTTTTGGCTGTACTGCTGCTGACCGCCCTGGCTGCCTGCGGCGGCACAGCCGCGGATCCCACCGCTACACCAGCCCCTGCGACAGAAGCTCCGGAGGCAACGGCTGCCCCGGAGACAGGCGCCCCCCAGGAGACAGAGGATCCCCAGGCCCTCGTCCTGCCCATTACAGAGGAGCTCACGGAGCTGACCTACTGGATGGTGTACAGTCCCACTCTGAGTGCCCTGGCAGAAAACCCCAACGAGTTAATTTACTTTCAGGAGCTGGAAAACCGGACCAACATTCACCTGGAATTCACCCTCGCCCAGCCCCAGGATACTACACAGTTTTCCATTATGGTCGCCGGTGGTGAATACCCGGATTTGACAGAGACCACCGGTATGAGCTTCTCCAGCCTGTCCGAGGCAGTAGAACAGGAATATGCGCTGCCCCTGAATGACTATGTTGATCTCATGCCCAACTATATGGCGCTGGTAGAGTCCGATGACGACCTGCGGAAGGCCGCCTATCTGGAAGACGGGACTCTGGCTGTTTTCAAGGGCTACAATGCAGACGGCTATCCCTGCAACTACGGTTTGGTTCTGCGCCAGGACTGGCTGGATGCCGTGGGCATGGATACCCCTATCACATATGACGATTACTATGAAGTTTTTAAAGCCTGGCAAACAGAGCTGGGCGTGGAAGCGCCTCTGTGGATGAACTACAGCGGCGTATACCAGATGAGTTATTTTGCCGCCGGCTACGACGTAATGCCCTTTACCGAACTGGCCCCCTATCCCCCCTTCTATCAGGTGGACGGCACTGTGAAATTCGGCCCGGCAGAGGAGGGCTTTCGTTCGTATCTGGAGATGATGAACCAGTGGTACGCCGAAGGGCTTGTATACCGGGACTTCGTCTCTACCACCTCCACTTTCTTCCCGGACTTCTCTCTGGCAGATACGGTGGGCGTATATGCGGTACCCATCGGCTTGATGGCACAGATGGGCAGCTATTCCTCCAGCGAGGACTTCCATCTGGTGGGCGCCTATGACCCGGTACAGAAGGAAGGCGACCAGAACCACATCCGCTCCTATTCCGAGCAGGTGGCCAGCGAGGGTGTCATCATCTCCATCCTCTGTGCCGAACCTGAGGTGGCAGTCCGGTATCTGGACTACTGGTACTCTGAGGAAGGCGGCCTGCTCTTAAACTATGGCGTAGAGGGCGAATCCTATACTCTGGACGACGACGGAAATCCCGTTTTCCTGGATTCCATTTTCAGCGAGGATCTCTCCGTGGAACAGAGCATCATGCTGGTCTCCTTGCAGTGCGTCTCTTTCGTCGTGGATTGGACCAAGAGCCTGTTCACCTTTTC
>CAZRNK010000329.1:0-2953 GCA_964601435.1 uncultured Oscillospiraceae bacterium
ACTACAAAATTTCTTCGGCGTTTTCTTACAATTTCAAATCGGCGTTGACAGTTAATTAATGGAAACATTGATGTTGCCCAGAGTGTCATGTCAAGCCGCACAGTGCTGGATGTCAATCTCACTTCTTTTACGCTGCGTGAAGTTCCTTACCTGCTTGTTGCCAGAAAAGATTCGCAAATTTGGAGGGAACAGATTACGCTGAGTGGCCTGCACAATACGGCAGTACTGTTTCAGCAGGATATCACACCTGACTTGCTGGACGTTGTAAAAATCGTAAGCAAATCGGAAAATAAACTGAGAATTAAATATGCACCGGATACTGCAACGCTTTCCTTGTGGCTTGAAGCCGGTATTGGGGTTACGATATGCAATCAAAATGGCATTGTATGTACTTCCAATACCCGTCCACTGAAACATATTGAACTTAAAGAACTCGGATTTGCCAAGATGGTCTTGCTCTGGAATAAGAATTATAATGGTATCCTTTTGGAATCATTTTGGAGAGTCGTCAAACATCTTTGACATTCGTTATATGCGGTCTTGACTTTTGCACATTGCCGTTGGTTATAGGGTCGGCCCAATTTGGGGCCGGCCCTATAATCACAATAAAAAACCGAATAATGCAGAGAAGTGCAGGTCAGGAATACATGCGCTTGCTGAAACAGCAGCAGGCAGCGTTAGCCGAACCAATATTGACAAACCGGGCGAACTGTGCTGTAATGCTTCCAGAAAAGGCTGGGGCCGCTTAGGGACTGTGCGCGGCCTGACGACAGGAAATTGGGGGGAATCACATGATTGGTGCGATTGTTGGGGATATTGCAGGTTCCAGATTTGAGTGGCACAACCACCGCTCCAAGGATTTTACGCTTTTGACGGAGGACTGCTTTTTCACCGACGATTCGGTTATGTCCCTGGCTGTCTGCGATGCGCTGCTGCGCTGCCAGGGGGACTGGGGCGATTTGGGTACGCAGGCGGTGCGCTCCATGCAGGCCGTTGGGCGGCCCTATCCCCATTGCGGCTACGGCGGCTCCTTTGGGCGATGGATGTATGACGACAACTCACAGCCCTATAACAGCTACGGCAACGGCGCGGCCATGCGCGTCAGCGGCTGCGGCTGGGCGGCTGCGAGCCTGGAGGAGGTCAAGCAGCTCTCTAAGGCTGTGACCGAAGTGACCCACAACCACCCAGAGGGGCTTAAAGGGGCGGAGGCTACGGCGGTGGCCGTATACCTGGCCAGGACGGGCAGCAGCATGGCAGACATCCGCGCCTGTATGACCGAGGCGTATTACCCCATTGCCTTTACCCTGGATGAAATTCGCGACACCTATGTGTTCAATGAAACCTGCCAGGAGACGGTACCCCAGGCCCTTGAAGCGTTTTTTGAGTCTGTCAGCTTTGAGGACGCCATCCGCAACGCCATTTCCATCGGCGGGGACAGCGACACCCTGGCGGCCATCACCGGGGCCGTGGCCGGGGCCTACTACGGCGTGCCGGCGGATATCCGGGCCGGGGCCCTGAAAAAACTGGATGCGCGGCTCACTGGGATTCTGCTGGCGTTTGAAAGCCGCTATCCGCCGCAGGAATCCGGCTGTGCCAGGAGGGGAGAAAATTGAATCAGGCAAATTTACAAAAAGCCCTCGCCCTGCGCCACGCTCTCCATGCCCACCCGGAGATGTCGGGCCGGGAGACGTGGACCAAGGCGTATTTAATGGATTTTCTGCGCCAGAACACATCCCATCTGGAGCTGGTGGACATGGGAAGCTGGTTTTACGCCGCCTATCGCGCCGGTGCGGGGCGGCGGGGCATCGCCTTCCGGGCGGATTTCGATGGGATTCCGGTTGTGGACGAGCTGAATGCGCCCTATGTCTCCACTGTCCCCGGAGTGGGGCATAAATGCGGCCACGACGGCCACAGCGCCGCCCTGGCGGCGCTGGCGTTGGAGGTTGACCAGCGCGGCGCGGCGCAGAACGTCTTTTTCCTCTTCCAGCACGCGGAGGAGACAGGGAAGGGGGCCAGGGCCTGCACAGAGTTGTTCCGGTTGGAGCGGGTGGACGAGATTTTCGGCTTTCACAACCGCCCCGGCATCCCCCTGGGGATGGTCCAGGTGCTGGACGGGACGGTCTACTGCGGCTCCAAGGGGGTCATCCTGGACTTCCAGGGCATACCCTCCCATGCCTGTATGCCGGAGCTGGGCCGCAACCCGGCCTATGCCATTGCCGACATCGTCCAGCGCCTGGCCAGTCTCCGGGATGAGAGCGGCTACAGGGGGCTGGTGCTGGCCACCATTATCCAGATAGATGTGGGGGAGCCGGCCTTCGGCGTGCAGGCCAGCCGGGGGAAGCTCCTGCTGACCATCCGGGGGGAATATGAGGCGGAGCTCCAGCACTTCCAGGAGGCGCTGGAGGGCCTGGCCCGAGCGCGTGCGGCGGACTATGGGCTTGAGCTTGCCATATCATACTGCGATGCATTTCCCAACACCGTCTCCCACCCGGCCAGCAACGCAAAAATCCGGGCGGTCTGCAAAAGGCTGGGCATCCCGGTTCGGGATATGCCGGAGCCCCACCGGAGCTCGGAGGACTTCGGCCACTATACCAGGCTGATTCCCGGCGCATTTTTTGAGATTGGCGGCGGGGAGGACTGCCCGGAGCTGCACACCGTGGGCTTTGATTTTCCCGACGCGATTCTCAAGACGGCCGTGGCGGTCTTTCTCGGGCTGCTGGAGACGGATGCAGGCTAGAAAAGTAAAAACAGAAAAAGCCCCTCTGCTGCAAGCGGAATGCGCAGCAGAGGGGCTTCCTGCATCCTGAAATTATGTCAAAAAGTGTACTTTTTGGTCAGCCTGTTTGTGGTAAAAATTATAGCATGTTATTTAGCATTTTTCAATACTTTGCAATGGATTTCACTAGGCCTTGTTTGAAAAATAAAAGTTGCACAATAGGACGCAATATGTAAA
>CAZRNK010000330.1:0-2942 GCA_964601435.1 uncultured Oscillospiraceae bacterium
CTTGTCTTGCAAGGGCAAAAAGAAGATTATGCCTTGAGAATGTCCTGGGCCAGGAAATATTTCTTCAGCGGCTTATACAGCAGCGCGAAAATGACATAGCAGAACACCAAATCCAGGAGCATATAGCTGCCGTTGTACACCAGAGAGTAGAGCCAGGGGCTGGTGTAGACGTGGTTGAAAAGCTCCGTGGGGGCGTTGATGGCGTAGATGGTGACACCGCTGATGTAGTGGACGGCGAAGCGCAGCACGCCGCCCAGGGCGACGCCGGCGAAGATGCCGCCGTTTTTCCCGCGGAAGAGGCCGCACAGCCCCAGCGGCGTAAAGGCCACCAGGTAATCCAGCAGCAGGGACTGCCAGCCCCAGGCGATGGCCCCGTCAATGAGCAACTGCAGCAGGCCGAAGGCAAAGGCCTGGAGCATGCCCCAGCCCGCGCCCCAGCGGATGGCAAAGAGGAAGATGGGCACCATGGACAAATCCACGGAGCCGCCGTTGGGCAGCTCAAAGAGCTTCAGGGCGTTGAGCACCAGGGCCAGGGCCAGGAGGATGGCCCCCTCGCAGAGGCCGCGGATGCTTCGGTTTCTTCTGGACACAGTCATACAAAAAACTCCTTTCTTTTTCCCCTGGGGCCCTTGTCCACTTTTTGGTCCCAGGAAACGGGGAAAACAGGAAAAGCCGCAATCCCTGAAAGGGATTGCGGCCCTAAGAAAATCAGATTCCTTCCCATTTTCCTACGCCGGCATTACCCGGATCAGGTTCGAGGGTGCTCGCGCTTCCATTCGCGCAATCTCAGCCGGGAGAAACCCAGCGCCCCTTGTTGCCGGAGCCTCTTCCACACCTGCGCGGAAAAGTCTTCCGGTTTTGACGGACTCATTATAATACTACCCCGCCCCGCTGTCAAGAGGGGCGCCCCGCTCACGGCCGGTAGTCCGGGCGGACAAAGGGCGGCTCGATTTTCTCCTTTGTCAGCAGGCCATATTTCCGGGGGTGGCGGTAGGCGTTGCCGTGGACCTCGCTGGCCCGGTAGGCGCGGAGCATCTCCAAATCCAGCCGCGCCATATACAGCCCCTCGGCCCCGCCGGCCTCCAGAATACAGGTATCCCGGGACGCCGCCTCCCCGGGGCGGTAGGCCACGCCGTCAAAGGCATTGGAGCGGCCGTTGCAGTCGGGATGCCCCTCCGGGTAATTACAGGTGGCGATGGCCACCATGTTCTCAAAGGCCCGGCCCCGGAGCTGGGCGAGGCGGTTGAGCTCCATGGGGCAGGCATTGGGCACCAGGATGAGCTCTGCGCCCTTCAGCATCAGAATCCGGGCGCTCTCGGGGAACTCCCGGTCATAGCAAATCATGGCCCCCACCTGCACCGGCCCCCTGGCCGTGTCCAGCGCCGCCACATAGAAGTCCTCTCCGGGGGTGAGACGCCGCTCCGCGTCAAAATCGCAGGTGTGGACCTTGGCATAGGTAAACTGCAGCCGGCCATGCCGGTCAAAGAGGGCGACGCTGTTCCGGGGTGCCCCCGGCCACGCCTCCAGAAAGGTAATGGCGACGGCCATATCCAGCCGGGCCGCCTCCCGGCCGAAGGCGCTGACAAACGCCCCATCCGCCGGCACCGCCATGGCCCGGAGGGCGTCGGCGTCCTCCGGAATGCAGTAGCCATTGTTCCACATCTCCGGGAACAGCGCGATGTCCGCCCCGGCGGCCTTGGCCTGGCGGCAGTAGTCCAGGCCCTTGTGCAGCGTAGCGTCCGCATCCGGGCCCGGACGGATTTGCAGCATGGCTATATTCAGTGTCTTCATCGTATTTTCCTTCCTGTTTATTCCGGCTCACAGCTCGGCGTAGGCGAAGACGGCCAGGGCAACCAGGGTGCTTACCGCTATCATCCCGGCCCCCAGGGCACACCAGAGTCCCGGCTGCGCCGATATGTCCAGCAGCGACATGCACGCCAGGCCATAGAGGGCCCCCACCGCCAGGGTGGGAATCGTCCGCTTGGCCAGGCAGGCCAGCAGCACCGGGACGCTCAGCATCCCGCAGTCCGTCACCAGCCGGATGCCCAGCCATTTTGCAGCCTCCCCCGCCTGGCTGCCCAACTCCGGCACACACAGGCAGAGCACCGCGCCGGTGGAGAGAATTGTGGCGCAGGCCAGGGTGGCATAGCACAAAACGAGCTTGCTCAGCAGCACCGCCCACCGGGGATACCCGCAGGAGACCTTCCGGCTGTAGGTCCGGTTTTCAAAGTCTGCGCAGCAGTAATAGGCCACCAGCAGGACGCCGAACATGGCCATCCCATCCTGGGCCAGCAGCGCGGCGTGGGCCGCTGTGACAACCGGGAGGTCTGCGGCGTGGCGCGCCGCGTTGGCCGCAGACACCGCCACAATGGCGGCCAGCAGCGCCAGGAATACCCGGTCCCGCCACAGGCGGTAGAGCTCCAGCTTCAGCAGCTTGCCCATGGACGCCTCACCTCCACTGGCTGCGCCGGAAGGCGACGGCCGCTACAACATGGCTGACCACAATCCAGGCGGCTGTTACCAGCACCGCCTGGCCAATGGCCACGGCCGTGGCCGTGGGCTCCCACAGGCTGCGCTCGGATAAGATTCCCAGAGGATGCACCGGGGCCATCAGGGAGTTCAGCATCATGAAGAATCATGAAGATAAACAAAACGGCCCCGGTAATCAGCGGCATCCGTACCAGGAAGGCCACCATAGCCGCTATGCTCATGGTGGCTGTCCAGCACAGGAGGAACAGCCCCACATTCCGCAGGACATACCCGATGTCTAAAATCCACCAGCTGCTGTAGGCATTGAGCATAACCAGCAGCACCACCACCGCGGAGAGCAGGCAGATGACATCATAGACGAGTATCTTTGCCGCAAACACCCGGCCCCGGGAATATCCCGCCGCCAGGGGCAGGTTGATGGTCCGCTGGGAAAAATCCTTACACAGCAGATA
>CAZRNK010000331.1:0-2930 GCA_964601435.1 uncultured Oscillospiraceae bacterium
CACGCCATGACCATCACCCTGCTGCTCAACAGCGAGGGCAAGAAGATGGGCAAGACCGCCGCCGGCGCCGTGTGGCTGGACCCCAACAAGACCTCGCCCTATGATTTCTACCAGTACTGGCGGAATGTGGAGGACGCAGACGTGCTCAAGTGCATCCGGATGCTCACCTTCCTGCCCCTGGAGGAGATTGAGAAGATGGATGCCTGGGAGGGCGCCCAGCTGAATCAGGCCAAGGAAATCCTGGCCTATGAGCTCACCAAGCTGGTTCACGGTGAAGAGGAGGCCCAGAAGGCCCAGAATGCTGCCCATGCGCTCTTTGGCGGCGGCGAGGCTGTGGATGCGCCTACCCTGGCCCTGAGCCGGGAGGAGGCGGAGCAGGGGGTGGATATTCTCACCATCCTGGTCCAGGGCGGCCTGTGCGGCAGCCGGGGGGACGCCCGCCGGAATGTCCAGCAGGGGGGCGTCACGGTCAATGAGGAAAAGGTGACAGACATTGGAAAGCGCTATTCGGCCGCTGAGCTGGCCGGCGAGGGCATTCTGGTGCGCCGGGGCAAAAAGAATTTCCTCCGGGTGGTACTGAGCAATCAGTAAACCGGCACTTTCCCGGGAAAAGATTTGACAGCTACGGCTGGGGTTGGTACAATTGTACTAACTTTAGGTTACAGAGGAGGCAGACCATGGAGAAAATTGTGAGCAGCGGCGTCTGGACCGTAGAAGAGACAGTGGCGCTGGAGCGCCTGGAGATTGCCCAGGGGGCATCTGTGGCGCCGCCTGCGGGCAAGAGCCTGACCATGACGGTGAACGGGGTCGGCACTGTGCCTGCGCCGGGCGTCTATACGGGCAAGGTTGTCCTGACTGTTGCGGAGGATATCCCTTATCAGTTTTTCTGCCGGAAGGAACCGGACCACTATCGGGCCGCCATTTGTGTGCAGGACGGACAGTATGTGCCGGAAAAATCCGTTGCTGCTATGGTCCAGGGAGGCAGCGTCGGCGCGGAGAGCGCGTCGGGTGTCACCATTGTGGACAAGGAGGAGGCCTTTAACGGCATCTTTGTGGAGGGCGACGGGGCCTACACGGTCAGCGATGTGAAGATTGACTTGACCGGCAACGGAGCCAACGACTTTGCCGGCTTCGGCGCGGCCATTATGAGCGCCGGCAACGCCACGCTGACGGTAAACAATGCCGATGTCAATGTCTGCGGCGCTGCCCGGGGCGGCCTGTTTATCGGCGGCAACAGCACCATGGTAATCAACAACAGCCGCATCGCCGGCCACAATGGTACACTGCCGGAGGGCTATAAGGACACCATTGCCCTGGGTGAAATGAAGTGTGTGCCCTGGATGCTGGGCCTGCGGGGCAACTGCCGGGTCTCCAATCTGGCGGACTATGGCAGCCTGTATGTCAATAACAGCCATATCTCTGCTGAGGGCTGGGGCGTTTTGTCCACGGACGTTACGGACAAGGTGCGGATGTTTGTCAAGGATTCCACTGTGGAAATTACCGGCGAGAGCGGATACGGCACCTTTACCATCGGCGACAGCTATAATGTTTTTGAAAATACGGTGTTCCACGTTCCGGACTATGCAGTCATCATGGCCAATGGGATGGCCGGCGGCGCGATTCGCGGCGGCTCTAAGGTGGAGGCCGGGCGCTTTGCCGTCATGAGCTTCATGAACGAGGGCGGCACCTTTACGGTGTCTGATTCCCAGGTTAATACCGGGAAGGCCTGCTTTATGGTGAAGGGCTGCGCACCTCAGTTTGAGGTGGAAAATTCCGTGCTGAACTCCAAGGAGGGCGTCCTGCTCCAGGTAATCGACTGCGACGACCCGGGCAATCCCGGCGGCTGGTATGTTGACCCGGAGGGGGAGGATACCTACCGGAAGGGCCGCTGCCTGGTGACAGCGGAGGCGGGGAAGGACCCCTTCCTGCGCATGCGGAATATGGAGGCAACCGGCGACATTTATAATGCAACGACGAACCTGGAGCCGGATACCAGCGATTTCCCGCCTATGGACATGCCCATGCCCATGGATATGGACGGCGGCGGGGAGATGCCGGTTATGCCGCTCAAGGGGGATTTGGCCAAGAATCTGGACGTCTCTCTGCGGGGGACGAAGCTCACCGGGCGCATCACCGCTTCCCGGGCCAAACACCCCGCCGGCAGAATCAGCAAAGAAAACTGCCAGGAGCTGGGCAATGTGGTGAACACCCCCTGCCCGGTGGTGAATAACGGCGTCATCGTCTCGGTGCTGGAGGGCTCTGTCTGGACTGTGACGGACACCTGCTATCTCTCCTGCCTGGTGCTGGAGGCGGGCTCGAGCCTCCAGGCCCCGGCTGGGAAGAAGCTCACCCTGACGGTGGACGGGCAGGCGCGCGCCCTGGTGCCGGGCATCTATACCGGCGCCATCACCCTGACCATTTCATAAGACTTCCCCAAAAAACACGTTTTGCTGCAATCAGGGGCCAGGCTTTTTCAGCCTGGCCCTTCAGCTTGTCGAAAAAGCCCTGTTCGGGGCTTTTTCGACCGCGCTTTACCGCCGGGCATTTTCAAGGGCGATAATGCCGATTTGCTCAAAAATCCTTGATTTCCAAGGATTTTTGACGGCGGCTGATCCAATTCGAGGCTATCGGGGGCCCCAGCAAAGGCTGTTTGCCTCTGCTGGGTGAGAGGAGGGGCAGCCGGAGCGAGCAAGCTTTCGGGCCCAAAGCCCGGAAGCGCGGGATGCGGAGCTTGTCCCGACGACGCCCCCTCGAGCTCCCCCGCTGTATGCTAAAATCCCCTTCAGTAAATAGGTTTTTCGACAGCCTGGCCCCTGATTGTCTTTGTGCAGGTTTTAATCGAGAGAAATTATGTAAACCAATTGCCGGTTGTGGAAGGTGACAATTGCACGAAGCGAAATTTGGTTAGAATATGGATAGAAAAAAACACC
>CAZRNK010000332.1:0-2909 GCA_964601435.1 uncultured Oscillospiraceae bacterium
TGCCCTGCGGTTCTATGGCGCTGCCAATGAGTTCTACATGGTGGGCGACTGCAAAACTCCCGGCAATGTCCAGCGCTGCATGCGAATGGCCTACGCTGCGGCCAGCCGCATTTAAAGAAGCGATGGTTTGGGGAAATTCCCCCATAAACGATCGATTTACGGCCGCGGATGGGTACTTCGGAGGTATAACCAAAACGGATACCGGCATGGGGTTCTTGTATCAATCTCCCCGGTTTTTTATGCTACAATCCAAATGTACCCCCAAAACAGAGGCTGAACAGTCCACTATCATGACGCGAAATGGAAAGGATGATGTCTATGACCACGCCCCTCAAGGGGCTCAAGTCCCCATTGAACATCCGCGGGAAGCAGCTGAAATCCCGCTTTATGTATCCCATTGCCCAGGTGCATTTTCTTCAGGGGCCAGAGCCCTATCCGGCCGATCCTACGGTCAGCTTTTATGAGCGGATCGCAAAAAACGGCTGCGCGCTGGTGCTGACCCAAGATTCCACCAATCCCGATCAGCGGAAAATGCCCGGCCATGACACCCCCCACTTCTCCATGTGGGATATGGAGGACAAGGCCTGTCAGAACTACTTATGCCAGCTGACGGAGTTCGTCCATATGCAGAACAGCTTTATTGGTGTGGAATTGTCTCCGGATCGGGGATTGCCCTACTGTGTCAATGACCCGGACCAGAAGATTGACTTTCCACATCCCGGCGCTGAATCCCCCGAGGCGCTTCAGCTGAAGGAAGATTTTGCACCCTGGATGGACGGCGGTCCCGAGGGCCGCGCCCTGCCCAGTCCGGACTGGAATCCAGCCCCCAAGAATGTCTATTTTACTGAGGAAAAAATGGACGAATACATTGACATCCTGTGTAAGAAGGCGCTGAACTATAAGAACCTAGGCTATGACGCCGGCCTGATCGACATGGGAGACCATTTCTATATCGGCCAGTTCCTGGAGTCCTACTGCAATTTCCGCACCGACGAATACGGCGGCAGCTTTGAAAATCGGATGCGCTTTGCCGTCAAGGTGGTCAAGGAGGTTCGCCGCCGGTTGGGCGACGACTTCATCCTGGTGGGCAATATGCCCGGAACCAACGGTATGCCCCGGGGACCCATGCTGGGCTTGACCTATGAGGAGAGCGCCCAGTTTCTGAAGGCCATTGAGCCCTATGTAGACATTGCGCTGATCCGGGAAGCCGACTGCCAATTCCCCCTGGAGCCCCGGGAATCCGAGACCATCCCCTACGCCAAAAAGATGAAGGAGATGGGCGTCAAGATCAAGATGGCCTGTGCAACGCCCTACATGGATCTGCAGAAGATGGATGACGCCATCACTTCCGGCGCCTGCGATATCATCATGTCCGGCCGCATGTTCCTCTGCAACGAAAACCTGGGAGATATTCTGAATAGCGGCGAGATCGACGACCTGAACCCCTGTATCGAATGCGGCGTCTGCCGGGGCACCTCTCCGGTGAAGGACTGGATGAGCCACTGCACCATCAATCCCCGTCTGGGCATGGAGCACCGGGCAGACCGCCTCATTCAGCCGGTGAAGGAGCAGAAGAAGATCGCCATTATCGGCGGCGGCCCCGGCGGCGTCAAGTGTGCCCTGTGGCTCAAGGAACGGGGCCACACACCGGTTATCTTTGAAAAATCCGGCCGCATCGGCGGCCAGGTCGGCCACTCCGACCAGCCCAATTTCAAGTGGAAGCTCCAGCGCTATCTGGACTTCCTGAAGCATCAGATCGAAAAGCAGGGCGTGGAGCTTCGGCTGAATACAGAAGCCACCCCGGAGATGATCCAGGCTGAGGGCTTCGATGCGGTGGTGGCTGCCACCGGCGCCCGTCCCAAGGCTCCCAATATTCCGGGCGTAGGACATGCTCGTTGGAACCCTGTCAACATCTACGACCATATGGACGAGATTGGAAAACGGGTGGTGGTCATTGGAAGTTCTTCGGCGCCCACAGAAGCCGCCCTGTATCTGGCGCAGACAGGCCATACGGTTACACAGATCGGCCGCCAGAACATTGTGGCCTATGACCTCAATCCCATCCACCAGCGGGCCTACTACAACCTGTGGGCCAGAGATTTCGGCGTGACCGAGATCCACAACGCCCGTACCACAAAGATCGAGCCTGGAAAGGTCACCTATCTGGATGCCGGGGGCGTGGAGCACACCGTGGAATGTGACGATGTAGTGGCCGCCGGCGGCATGACACCCAACACGGAAGCGGCCATGGCCTTCTATGGCAGCGCACCGGAGTACTACGCCATCGGCGACTGCCGGAGTCTTGGCACCATGCGGACTGCCATCCGGGATGCCTACACCCTTGCCATGCGGATTTAATTGGAGGAAACGACTATGAAAAAAGATGGATATGTCTTGGTAAGGGGCGGTGTCAGCGGCGCAGGCCGGTATATGAGCCTGCATCTGGCCAAGGCTGGATATGATGTGTTCGCCAACACCGCTGACGCGGCCCATAACTTCCGGGGCGATATTTTGCTCGACGAGTGCAGGGAGCTGGGCGTCAAATTCGCCTACGACAGCGGCAACCCCGCCGAATTCGAAATCGCCCAGAAGATCGTGGCAGACGCCGACCGGGAGATCGGCGGCAAAATGGTCTGCTACATCAACAACGACGGCGTGGTGGACGGAGGCCGGCTTCCGGACCTGACCCCCGCCCAGTACAAGGAACTGCTGGACATGCACTTCCTGACGCTGCTCAACTGCGCCAAAACCGCCGCAGACCACATGGCAAAGCAGGGCGGCGGCATGTTCCTCAACACGGTTGCCCTGATGCCCCTGCCGGAAGCAGAGGCGGATTTTACCTTTGAAATCAGCCTGTATGAAGCGTTTACCCGCTCTCTGGCCAAGACCTATGCGCCCATGAACGTGCG
>CAZRNK010000333.1:0-2907 GCA_964601435.1 uncultured Oscillospiraceae bacterium
CCTGTAAAGAAAACCCATTGCCCCGCTGCCGGGGAATGTGGTACAATTCAAAGGGCAAAGCCCCCGTCTACGCCCAGCACCTGTCCGATAATAAAGGCGGCGCGCTCCGAGGCCAGGAAGGCCACGGCCTCCGCCACCTCCGCCGGGGTGCCCAGGCGGCAGAGGGGCGTATCCTCCGCCAGGGCGGTGCGGTCCGCGGCGGAGAGGGGGGCGAGCATATCCGTCTCAATGACGCCGGGGGCGACGCAGTTCACCCGGACGCCGGAGGGGCCAACCTCCTTGGCCAGGGCCCGGGTGAGCCCAATCACGGCGGCCTTTGTTGCGCTGTAGGCGGCCTCGCAGGAGGCGCCGTGGATGCCCCAGACAGAGGAGATGTTGATAATGCAGCCCCGTTTTTCCCGAATCATGGGGGGCAGAAAAGCCCGGGCACAGTAAAAGGGGCCATCCACATTGACGGCGAAGAGCTGCCGCCACTCCGCGTCGGAGAGGGCTGTCAGGAGCCCATAATGGGCTAGGCCTGCGTTGCAGACCAGCAGCTCCACCGGGCCCACCGCCTCTGCCAGCGCGGAAACGGCGGCACTGTCGCCGATGTCAGCGGCATAGGCGCTGCAGTGCAGTTCTTCTGCCAGAGCCAGAGCCTCGGCCCGGGACCTGTGGTAGTGCAGGGCGATGTCCCAGCCGTCCTGGGCCAGACGGCGGGCGATGGCGGCGCCAATCCCCCGGGCGCTCCCGGTGATGAGGGCACGATGCATCATACTATCTGCTCCTTTCGGAATTGCCGGACAATTCATAGTTTTTTAACACATTCTCTGAGAAATCCTGTATAACAGTAAGTACCGCCGGTGTGCATATCGTTGACCGCGGGCCGGCACAAGCCGCCTGCGGGCGGTGGATTGGAGGAAAGCATGAGACAAATTATCTGCAAAAAATGCGGCGCTGTCATCAATGCGGAGTCGGGGGAGTGCCCCAACTGCGGCGCTGTATATTACATATTGCCCCAGGAGGAACCAAAGCCGGCCCCAGCCGGCAGCATCCATGATGCAGACGAAACCCAGGTCTGGCGCCGCCCCCCGGAGGGGGAAGAGGATGTGCGCGTGTATACCCCCCAGCACAGCCGGAGCGCTGCAGAGCCGACACAGCGGACGGGGCAGGGGATAAATTCGGGCGCAGCCCGCCCAGCGGCGGGGGGCGCTTCCCCGAGCGGCCAGGCCGGCGGTGGGCGCGTGCAGGGCCAGGGGGGCACGATTCCCGTGACCCAGTTTTCCTTGGACGAGGAGGGGCGGCCTATCGTCCCCCGGCAGGCGTCTGCCCAGGGCAGCCGCAGTGCCCAGGGCGGCGGGCAGGCCCGGCAGGGTCAGCAGCAGCGGCGCTATGCCCAGCAGTCCGGGAGCCGTTCCACTGGAAGCGGAGGCGGGAAGCGGCCCCGCCGGGGAGACGGCCGGACAAAAATCTTCGTAGTGGCGGCCCTTGCCTTTGTGGCGGTGCTGACGGTGGTGCTCTGCCTCATCGGCGGCGTATTCAACTTCGGCGGCGATGAGCCCCAAGAGATGCCTTCTGTAGTGGGCGAGACTGTAGAGCGCGCCACGGAGACTCTGGAGGATATGGGCCTGCGCGTATCGGTTACGGAGATGGAGAGCGACGAGGAGCCGGGCATTGTGCTGGACCAGAGCATTGAGGCCGGGGAGAGCGTAAACCGGGGTGACAGCGTGATGCTGGTGGTTTCCGCTGCCGCCGAGGAGGAACCGGAAGAGACAGCGGAACCCCTGACGGTCCCACCCATTACAAATATGACCTATGACGAGGCGCTCCAGGTGGTTAACGCCATGGGCCTGCGCCTGACCAAGACAGAGGACGTCTACAGCGAGACGGTGCCCGAAGGGCAGATTGTCACCCAGAGCCCTTCTGCCGGCACCTCTATCCAGGAAGGAGAAACCATTATCGTGACGCTGTCCATGGGTCCGGAGCCCGACCCCACCCATACCATCACCGTCATTGCCGGCCGGGGCGGCTCTGTAAGCCCCAATGGCCAGGTGAGCGTCACCGAGGGGCAGTCCCAGACCTTCACCATTACGCCGGACAGCGGCTATGAAATCCGGGAAGTGCGTGTGGATGGGGAGAATGTGGGGGCTGTGAGCAGCTATACGTTCTCCAATGTGACAGAGAGCCATTCCATCTACGCGGTGTTCCAGGCAGTGGCGGAGACGCCCTCCCCCTCGCCCTCGCCGACCCCGCCGGTGGTCACCGACCCGCCGGCAACGCCCACAGTGACAGACCCGCCGGCAGAGACGCCGGCAGTACCGGAAGAGCCGGTAACCGGTGAAAACTAGAGCGGGACAATCCGGGCCTCTGTCGCACCGCCGGAGAGAATCAGCTCCCCATAGGAGGGCGGCCGGCCCAGGCCGATAGAGCCGGGATTGAGAATCTGTATGCCTCCCAGCTGCCGGTAGTCTGCCTGGTGGGTGTGCCCATAGAGGATGAGGGCGGCGCCCCGGGAAGCCCCGGCCTGAATAAGGGGTTCCAGATGGCGCTTGACGCCGTAGATGTGGCCGTGGGTGAGGAATACCGTCACCCCCTCCAGGGTGCACAAGTCCGTATCCGGCGCAGAGGAGACAAAATCACAATTTCCCCGCACGCACCGAAAGGTCGTGCGGGGAAATTCTGTTTTTAATGTCTCCGCCTCCCGGTTCCCGTCTCCCAGATGGAATACGCAGTCCGGCTCCTGCGCCAGAAGAATCCGGCGCATGGCGGCGATTTCCCCATGGGAATCTGAAAAAACCAATACCTTCATTGCAGTCACCTTTCTCAGCGGCGTGAATATACTGTGTTGTAAGCAGGATTGGAGGAATTGTCTATGTTGGATTTGGAGCGGCTCCAAAAGGAGCTCGCAGCCAGCGGCAAGACGGAGTC
>CAZRNK010000334.1:0-2903 GCA_964601435.1 uncultured Oscillospiraceae bacterium
AATTTTAAACCAGTACTTTTACGCGGCTGGGCTGCGGAAAAGTACTGGTATTTTTCACTTTCTCAAAAGATTGGCGGTTGCAGTTGTGCTTCAATCTGCTTCAAATGACGCAAAGACAGGCCCAATTATTACTTTTCCGGGGCAGAAGACGGAATCTGTTTTTCCTTGGCGGCGGGCTTTGGCAGTGCCACAGCACCAATGTATGCGGGTATGAACAAAATACCCAGTGCAGCGATTGCGGCTTTGAGGCCAAAGGCGCCGGACAATGCCTCCTGTACCTGGGGAACAATGATTGCCAATAAGCTGCCGCAGGCGCTCATTAAGGAGGTTGCAGCGCTGGCGACCAGGGGGGTCATATGGGGCTGACGCATTGTTGTAGTGGAGCAAAAGGTGCTCAGCGCAAAATAACTAGCGCCAAAGCAGCAGATGGCTATCATCAGAAGTGCATACTGATGGAAAAAGAGCATGCCGGCAAAATCAGCCGTCATCAGGAGCAGCAAGACACAAATGGTCTGCTTTGCGTAGTTCAGCAGAGGGCGGCAAATACCGATTAGCAGGCTGCCTATTATGCCGGAAATAGAGATGGCACCGGCCATGCTGCTTGCAGTATCTAAGGAGAAATGCAAATCCGTATGTAGGTAGTTAGGAAAATAAGCAGTCAGGCTGCTGTAGAGCAGCAGAGTACCGCCCACGATGAATATCATCCTTCGTACAAGAGGAAATCGCCAGGCGAGGCGTATGCTGTTTGTGTTCTGGCCGGTGGACGATGCTCGTGCAGAGATACCCTTGGCACACCGCCCCCAAACGATAAACAGGATTGCCGCGCCAATGCTGATGCTGCCCCACATAGCCGTCTCTGCCTGCCAGGAGCCCAGCTGCTCATAAATAGGTACAATAAATTGGTAGGCTAAGCTGATTGATAGGCTGGTAATGCAGGAGTTTAAGCTGTTAATCAGTCCCAGCTGCTCCGTTGGAAAAGTTGCGGCAATCAGCGCAACAGATGAGCACATGGTAAGTCCATAGCCACAGCCGCAGAATATTTTTCCAATCATAATAAGTATATAGTTGCCGCCAAAACAGGAGCAGAAGCCGTCAACAGCCAGGCACAGGCATCCGATTGTCATGCCCCGCACTGCGCCTACACGCCCCAGGATCCAGCTGCCGCACAGGAGAAATACGCCCATCATCAGCGTTACAATTGTCAGCATTTGCCCGGCTTGTGTGTAACTGATGCCAGTGTCGTCCATAATCCGTGACATGAGAGACGATGGTATAAGCCAAAGAAAATTTTTGCAGAAATTCGATATTGCCAGAAAAAGAATCAAAGAGAATCGGATGCCCCTAGATGTTTTTTCCACTTTATAGTCCTCCTGAGGCCATTTTCTTGTGCTGCATAGAATAGGTTGTGCAGGCGCGAGAAAGAGCAAGGTTCCGCAAGGCAGTTTTTTTGAACAAAATAGGGCAAAAAAATGAACCATACTAAAGAATAGTATAAAAATTTGTCCATTTTTTCTCATTCTACCACTTGGACTATAAGATGTCAAGGAATTAACGAGGGCGAGGTGTGGTTCCTTTTTGCAGAATGCAGTATTAAAGGAGAACTAAAAATACTATCCTCCTGTCTATAAGAATTGTAGAAATAAGGCTGGACGGCGGCATGACAGGCGGGGTATAATAGAAAAAAGAGCGGAAAGGGGGAGAAGGGCGTGAAGTCCATTCGTGAACTCTATACCATTGGCCGGGGCCCCTCCAGCTCCCACACCATGGGGCCGGGGCGGGCGGCGGCCCTCTTTCGCAGTGAACACCCCGAGGCGGATGCCTTCCGGGTGGTGCTCTATGGCTCCCTGGCCCTGACTGGGAAGGGCCACATGACGGACAAGGCCGTATTGGAGGCCATGGGGGACATCCCCACGGAAGTGGTTTTTGATTTGGAGACCGAGGATTTGCCCCATCCCAATACCCTGGACTTTTTTGCCTACGCAGGGGGGAAGGAGACGGGGCAGCTCCGTGTGCTCTCTGTGGGCGGCGGCGCCATCTCCATTCCCGGACGGCCGGAGGTGGAGACGCCGGAAATCTATGATTTAAATACCTATGCTGCCATCAGTGCCTACTGCAAAAGCCACAAAATCCGCATCTGGGAGTATGTGGAGCAGCGGGAGGGGCCGGAAATCTGGGACTACCTCTTCACCGTTTGGAATACCATGCGCCGCGCCATTATTGCCGGCCTCTCTGTCTCCGGGGAGCTGCCGGGGGGCCTTCATGTGGAGCGGAAGGCCCAATATCTCCATGAGCAGCGGCATATTGACGAGAGCCCGGCTACCCGGGAAAACCGGGTGGTGTGCTCTTATGCCTTCGCCGTGGCGGAGGAGAATGCCGCCGGCGGCGTCATTGTCACCGCCCCCACCTGTGGGGCCAGCGGCGTGCTTCCGGCGGCCCTGCGGTATATGCAGAAGCAAAAGAATTTCTCCGACCGGCAGGTCCTCCAGGCCCTGGCCACTGGGGGGCTGGTGGGCAATCTCATTAAGACCAACGCCTCCATTTCCGGGGCGGAGTGCGGCTGCCAGGCGGAGATTGGCTCTGCCTGCTCCATGACGGCGGCGGCATTGGGGGAGCTCTTTGAGCTGGGCATTGATCAGATTGAATATGCCGCCGAGGTGGCCATGGAGCACCATCTGGGCCTCACCTGCGACCCCATTGCCGGGCTGGTGCAGATTCCCTGTATTGAGCGCAACGCCGTGGCCGCCATGCGGGCCATTAATGCCCTGTCTCTGGCAAATTTCCTCTCTAACACCCGGAAGATTTCCTTCGATATGGTGGTGGAGACCATGTACGAGACCGGGCGGGATATGTCCCACCGCTACCGGGAGACCGCTCAGGGCGGCCTGGCCAAGCTCTATAAATAA
>CAZRNK010000335.1:0-2901 GCA_964601435.1 uncultured Oscillospiraceae bacterium
AACTCCCCCTGGGTCATGATCCTGTCGCCCAGAATCTGGGCGCACTGCTCCATGGCCCCCACCACAATCCGCCAGAGCTGGCTATACTCCGCCGCGGCCTCCCCCTGGCCCGCCGCCTCCAGCGCCCGGGCCCGCTCCGACAGCCGCGCCGGCAGCTCCAGCTCCAGGAAGAAGTCCAGGAGGGCCTGGAGCTGTCCCAGGGCCGTGTCGGCCGCCCGGCCCCGCTCCTGGAGGTGGAGCAGCGGGGCACACACCCGCCGGCGCGCGGCGTTAATCCGCGCCAGGGCGGAGCGGCTCTCCTCCGTCTCCGGCTGGTTGAACCCTCCGGGATGGCGCGCCCAGTCCGCCTCCCGCGTCCAGGCGCTCCCCCGGATGGACCAGAGGAGGACATAGTTTTCCAGCTCGTCCATTTCCTCTAAGGACAGCGGGGTGAGCCCGGTTTTTAAATAGGTAAAGACCGCCTCATAGATCCAGCCCCCGGAGAGGATTTCAAAGGCCGAGGACACCAGGGCCGGGAGCGGCTTCTGCATCAGGGCACTTTTCCGGCTGACAAACAGCGGCACACCGTAATGGGCAAAGGTGCTCTCCAGCAGGGGCCGGTAGCGCTCAAAGCCCCGGATGGCGATGGCGATATCCCGCCAGCGCATCCCCTGCTCCCGGACGCAGGCCAGGCAGGCGGCCGCCGCCAGCTCACACTCCTGGGCGGCGCTTACAGAGCGGAAGAGGCGAACGCTCTCCCCCGTCTCCCCCGCGAAGCTGCCATAGCCAAAGAGATTGGCCTCCACAAAGCGGAGGGCCTCCGCCTTGTCCGCCGCCGGGGCGGACACGTGGGCTGTCTCCACTGCCTGGCCATACTCCGCCGCCATCTCCCGGAGGGCGCGGAGGGTACGGCGGGTGCTCTCAAATAGCTCGCTGTCGTCCCGCTCGTCACAGGTGAGACAGACGGTCAAGTCCGCCCCTTTGCGCAAAAAGGCCCGGAGCACCTGGAGTTCCTGGGCGGTGAAGTCCGTAAAACCGTCCACAAAAATCCGCCCCTGAGCCCCCAGTGTGCTCTCGGAGAGGTTTTCCGCCAGCAAATCCAGCCTGTCCGCACTGTCGGCCTTCCCCCGGGCCACCACGGCGGCATAGGCCTCTGCAATCAGGCTCAAATCCTGGAGCTTGTCCCCCAGGGGCGTGCCGGAGGCCCGCTCCGCCGCCGCATAGAGCGTCTCCGGCGCAATGCGGGCAGACTTCAGCTCATCCAGGGCGGCCAGCAGGCTCCCCAGCTGCTCCGGCCGCTGCCGGGCATCTCCATAAATTCTGAGCCGGGGGGCAGCGGCGTCCACCGCCATGGCCATGCACAGCACCCGCCCCCCCTTGTCCAGCGTCTCCCGGCGGCGGCCCAGCTCCTCCTCTACGCGCCCGGCCAGGCGGGTAAAGCTGAGCACCTCCGCATACAGGCACAGGTCTGCACCGCAGACCTGGGAGAGCTCCCGCTCCGCCTCGTGGCTGTACTGCTCCGGCACCAGGAGAATATTGCCCGGAATGCCGGCCGCCGCGGCGGCGCGGATTTCAGAAAAAATCCGGGCGGTCTTGCCGCTGCCCGCCCGGCCGGTAATGAGCTGGAGCATTCTTCTCTACTCTCCTTTCGCGCCGTCGTCCTCCTGGGTAAAATCCCTGTCCACGGTGATGCGCAGGCTGCACCGCGGATACAGCGTCCGGGCGGCCGCCTCGGCCGCAGCCCGGATTTCCCCGTCGCCCATGGGGCAGTCTGCGGCCACGGACAAATCAAAGGACACATCCGTCTGTCCGGCGTGCTCCCAAAGCTGAAAGTCGTGAATGGAGCAGGGTACGCCCATCTCCTGCAGGCTGTAGGTCAGCCGGGAGCAGGAGGCAGCGGCCTCCCCGCCGGCGGCCACCGGGTCCATGTGAATGACCGCCTCGCAGCCCAGCTTCTCCCCCAGCTCCCGCTCCGCGGCATCCACGGCGTGGTGCAGAACCTGGAGCTCCCCTTTGGGGGAGACCTCCGCATGGAGGGAAATCATCCGCCGCCCGGGGCCGTAGTCGTGGACCAGCAGGTCATGCATGCCGGTAATCTCCGGGTGGGCCAGGACAATGGCCTCCACCGCCTGTACAAATTCATCGTCCGGCCGCTGGCCCAGCAGGGGACTCAGGGCCTCCCGGGCTGCCCGGTAGCCGGACCAGAGGATAAACAGGGCTACAAGGGCGCCGCTCCAGCCGTCAATCACAATGTTTGTTAGGCGGGTAAAGAGCATGGAGAGGAGCACCACCGCTGTGGCGGCGGCGTCCGAAAGGCTGTCCAGAGCCACAGCAGACATGGCGGGGGAGTCAATCTTCCGACCCACCCGGCGGTTATAGGCGTACATATAGATTTTTACCCCGATGGCGCAGACCAAAATCACTGCAGAGAGCACCCCTGTCTCCACCGGTTCGGGGCTCAGGATTTTCTCAATGGACGCTTTGCCCAGCTCAATGCCCATGACCAGGATGGCCACTGCCACTGCCAGGCCCGTCAGATATTCAATCCGGCCATGGCCGAAGGGGTGGTCCTTGTCCGGGGCCCGCCCCGCAAAGCGAAAGCCCAGAAGGGTCACCAGGCTGCTGCCCGCATCGGAGAGGTTGTTGAAGGCGTCCGCCGTAATGGCGATGGAGCCGGAAATCGTCCCCGCCGCGTATTTCCCGGCGAAAAGCAGCACATTGAGGAAAATGCCCAGAGCGCCGCAGAGGCTGCCCAGGGCGCGGCGCACCCCGGCATTCTGAACGTTGTCGGCATCTTTGATAAACAGCTTTGTCAGCAGCGTAACCACATACAGGCCTCCCAAGTTGGTTTCATTCCAGTATAGCACATTTCCGGGAAAATGCCACCCGGGATTTCCCTGGAATTTCGCTTTTCCCGGCGTT
>CAZRNK010000336.1:0-2896 GCA_964601435.1 uncultured Oscillospiraceae bacterium
ACTTGCAGTTGGCAGAGGAAGTTATTGAAGGTCGAATCAGGGAAGTATGCACAAAGCTCAATATTAATTCCGATGACTTGTCAGGTGATCTTCAAACCTTAATCGAGCTGGAAGCAAAACTTGAATTGGCCCGGTATAATCAGACCGCTGGGACTTCAAATGCAGTGAGCAATGCCGAGACAGCGATTTCAGATTTTATAAAAGATAGGGAGAATATCAAAAAGGTTCAAGAGGAATATAAAAAGACGTGGCAGGGGCAAATTGCAACGTATATTTCTGCTGCAGCAATGCAAATTGGAGAAGGTGATGGAGTAGGTCGGATGGAGCTGAAAACTGCTTACGAAACTTTGGAAGAGCGTAAGAGTGCGGTATCCAGTGCCCAGACGGCCTATGACCAGGCGTTGCGGGAATACAACAACAGCTCTTCCAGCGGCAATGCGGCCCAGTATGACCGCCTCAAGGCCATTCTGGATGCAGCGATTGCGGCGTATAACTCCGGGAATACCCGGCTGACCCAGCTCCAGAGCGCCCTGGAGGACCTCCAGACCCAAAAGACAGAGTATGCCACGGCCAAGGAGGTAGTGCGCACAGCCCAGACCACGCTGGAGGACATGATTTTCGCCCTGCAGGACCAGCAGGTGGCTGACGGCAAGACCCAGGCCACCGAGGCCCTGGACCTCCAGGCCCAGCGGGACCAGATTGCAGAGCTCCAGCAGAAGCTTCAGACCCTTCAGGCCAACGGCGTGGGCGGCACCGTCACCTCCCAGGTCTCCGGGGTTGTAAAGACCATTGACATTACCGCCGGCAACCAGACCGAGCCCACGGCCACCCTGGCCACCATTGAGGTCCCCGACCGGGGCTATTCCCTCAGCTTTTCCGTGACCCAGGAGCAGGCCCGGCGGGTCCGGGTGGGGGATACGGCAGAGGTCTCTAACTATTACTACGGCGGGGACATCACCGCCACCGTGACCGGGATTACCAACGACCCGGAGAACCCCACCCAGAACCGGCTGGTGGTCTTCTCCATCTCCGGAGATGTGGAGACGGGGACCCAGCTGACCCTCTCTGTGGGCACCCAGAGCGCCAACTATGACACCATCGTGCCCAACAGCGCCATCCGCTCGGACAGCAACGGCAGCTTCGTCCTGGTGGTGGAGGCCAAATCCAGCCCCCTGGGGAACCGGTACATTGCCACCCGTGTGGATGTGCAAATCCTGGCCCAGGATGACACCAATGCGGCAGTCAGCGGCGGGCTCGCGGCCAATGACTATGTGATTACCACCTCCACCCACCCCCTGGAGGCAGGGATGCAGGTGCGGATGGTGGAGAGCACCTTATAACAGGAAGGCGTTTCCCGACAACACGCAGAAAGGACGGCCGCGATGAAGCGAAAAAAACGTTTGGCACTCCTGGTGGTCTGCCTTTCCCTGACAGTTTGCTTTGCCGCCTGCACCTTCGTATACCTCTGGCTGGGGTCTCTCCTGGAGTCCCAGAAGGCCGCGGAACGCTGGCGGGGAGAGTCGGAGACGCGCTTTGCCCAGGTTTCCGCTTTCTTCCCGGTGGGGGAGGAAATTCAGCTGAATACGGTCCGCACTTTCCGCACAGCTATGGACGCAGCCCTGCTGGAGGCGTCTTTGGAGGCACCGGAGGGGGGCGCCCTCTGGGTGGATGGATACAGTGCCCAGCAGGAGGTGACGGTCTCCAGCGAAAAGGGCAGCGCCACTGTGACCGCCATTGGCGTGGGGGGCGATTTCTTCCACTTTCACCCCTTACGTCTCCGTTCCGGCAGTTATATCTCCGGGGAGGACCTGATGCAGGACCGGGTTGTGCTGGATGAGGAACTGGCCTGGCAGCTCTTCGGCGGCGTGGATTTGGCGGGGCTGAGCGTCACCATTGCCGGAGAGCCCTATCTCATAGCCGGCGTGGTGGAGCGGGAGACCGACTTTGCCACCGCCAAAGCCTATACCGGCAACGGCGGGCTCTATGTGTCCTACGAAACCCTTGTCAAACTGGCGGGGGCAGAGCCGGGCATCAGCTGTTATGAGGTGGTCATGGCCGACCCTATCCAGGGCTTTGCCCTGAGCGAGGCCCAGGAGCAGTTTCCCACGGCGGCAGTGGTGGAGAATTCCAGCCGCTACAGCCTCCGGAGCATTTTCTCCGTAATCGGGGATTTCGGCCAGCGGAGTATGAATACCCTGGGGGTTATCTATCCCTACTGGGAGAATGCCGCCCGGCTGACCGAGGACTATATGGCGCTGTGCGTGGTGCTGGCCATTTTGTTTGGGCTGCTGCCGGCGGTTGTCGTGCTGGTCGTGGCCATCGAGCTGCTGCGCCGGGGCTGGAAGAAGCTGAAAACGTCAGTTGTCTCCGCCAAGGACCGCTGGTCCGAGCGCCGCTATGAAAAGGCCCGGCTCCGGCAGGCGGAGGAAAAGAGCTATATTGATATGCTGTAAAAGGCGCAGAATATACCCCGGCGGGCCGCTGAATATGCGGCCCGCCGGGAAAAATTTATGATTTCTGAAGGAGGAACGGGAAAATGGATTTGTCCGGTGTCTATTTGTGTACGATGCATACGCCCATTGGCGAGCGGGAAATCCGCCTCACCCTGACGGCAGAGGACGACGGCCGCCTGACTGGGACTCTGGAGGGGGACCACGGCCTGTGCACGCTGCGCGACGGCGCGGTACTGCATACCGGGTTTGGGGGCACGTATTTGTTTTTCAGCTGCATGCCCCATGACAGCTATTTGGACTTCTGCGGTCGGGTGGAGCCGGACGGGCGCTTTTATGGCGCCAACTTCCACAAGGGCCATACCTCGGAGTTCACCGGGAAAAAGCAATAAATTTTAAACCAGTACTTTTACGCGGCTGGGCTGCGGAAAAGTACTGGTATTTTT
>CAZRNK010000337.1:0-2154 GCA_964601435.1 uncultured Oscillospiraceae bacterium
CATCTCTCCCCATCCAGTGGCCGACGCCAGTCTGCACAGAGGCAGGTGCCTTGGGCGGGATGGTGCGGGTACCTCTTCCGGGACGCCCCAACAGGTTAATAAACAGATACTCGCCGGGCTCCACATGACGAAGAAACACACCCTCCTCCATCCACTCCCGGCCCGTCTTTTCATCAGGTTCCATGCCACCGAGTTGGGAGTCAATATAATACCTCTTCTCCGGGTCCAAGCCCTTGATATAGATCCGCTCAGAACGGCCATGCATGGGATTCAGCGGATCTGCGCTGATCATCACTAGTCCCTTTTCGTTATCCCAGGTCATGCGCTGGAGGACGAAGGTCTTATCGCCGTGCTCCAGCTCTGGTCTGTACACCTTAATGTAACGGCCATAGACCCCCTGATCCCGCAGCCAATAGAACAACTCCATATTCTTGCGCTTTGTCTCCAACGCCTGAAGGGTGAATCCCCTCTCCGGATACTGCATACCATCTGTTGGCGCACTGAACAGGTTTAGCTGAGAGGGGTCATATTCTTCCGCTTGCCAAGAGCTCCGCCGCCAGCTTCCCTGATTACGATTCCCCGCGATCGGCATTCCCTGATGCTTGTCGATGGGCAAAAGCATGGTGGTCCAATACCCTCCCATGTGGAAGCACCAGCCGTCTGTAATTTGGTGCTGGTCCGTATAGCGCGCTGATTCGATTCCCAGAGTGTGCCCGCCGGAGGAGCAGCCGTCCAGTCCGGCATCGGGGTTGTTCTCCTTAAACTCCCGGTACAGACGGTAAAAATTCTCACTCTGCTTAAGGGTGCTGTTCCAGTTGCCGCCCTGGTCGTCCTGGTCAAAGGTCTCGCTCTGCCACTGCATACAGGGATCTCCATCGACCCGCAGGTCATAGGAGCCGAACTCCTTCTGCTTTTCTGCCAGCATGTTCAGAATCCACTGATAGGCCTCTTCCTTGGACATGTCAATGGTCCAGTTATACCAGTTGCCGTGGAAATCCAGCATCCAGTCCGGATGGTCCACCCACACCTGGGAGAGCCGGTCCGCGTGCCAGGGGGGCATCCACAGGCGGAACAGCATGCCGTGCTCCTTCAAATAGCGGTTGAACTCGGCCCAGTCGTCCCCGAATACGGCGTTCCAATTGCCTTTGGCATCAAACCAAAAGTCATCCACCCACAACCGCTCATAACCGATATAGCGCGCCGCCTTCACCATCTGAAAGACCCGATCGTTGAGGGGAGCAGCCTGCCAGATGCTCAGATTGGTGCGGTTGAAATACTTGTCCCGAGTGTAATCCCACTTATAAGTATAAATATACTCTCCAATAGTGTTGCCCAGGTCATCTAGATCTCCCTCATAGAGACCTGCAGCCATGGGTGCGATTTTAACCGTCTCACCGGGGTGCACAGGATAGTTCAGCAACTCACACCACCCAGTAAAGGAGGTGTCCCGGTCGCGGTTAGTCATGCCGGCTTTCCACCACCCCTGGTAGTCAAACGTCATGTAAAAGCCTTCTTTGGCCTGGTCATCAGTGAGCACAAAGAACTCATTCCACACGCCACAGCCGTTTAGGCGTGGATGCCACACATTTCCATAGTGGCCGTCCATTTCGATCACTTCCGGGTCGGCCTGGGAGTTGAAATCCTTGCTAAAGCCTTCCGTTAGAGGGACCGTTTTCAAAATCTGGCTACCTGAAAAGTTGGCACCGCCGGTCATATAAGAAAAGGACAGGTGCTGCCGATCCTCCCACAGATATCGGTCCACGAAGAGAGATGGCCGCACCATGGAGATTTCCTTTTCAGAGATATTGGTGTATTCCGTCCATTCTTGGATAACGGCCGTGCCAGGGTATACAACATAGTGGCGGCGCACTTCCAGAGGACTGTGTTTCAAAGTAAAGACATACTCTTTTTCCCCCTGGGTGCCGTTTTTCTCCTCGTAGCCGTCCAAAACCCATGGGCCGTTTGAGCCAGAATAATATACGCCATCCACTGTGACAAAAAACTCGTCCGGCTTTGCGGCGCCATTTTGCACATATTCCTTGCCAGTCTTCTTATTCCGCAGACTACGGACAATCCACCTACCGCACTGGGTCAGTTCCAACTTTTTTTCAATCTTCCCGGTACCAAGCGCGAAGCAGTTCCCCACCTGTTTGC
>CAZRNK010000337.1:2164-2893 GCA_964601435.1 uncultured Oscillospiraceae bacterium
TGTTTGCAATAAGCGTCTTGCGCCATTTTCATGTTACATTCCTCCCTTATAGTTGGTTTATAAATTGGCGGCTCTTTCTTGGGCTTCTCCGCAGATGAGATCCACCAGCTGGGTATCCACAGAATAGTGCCGCAGAGCGTCAATGGCCTTTTTCATCTCCCCAATCTGTCCCAAGCCTGCGTAAGCCATAGCAAGGGCTGAATACGCCTTAATAGTCTGGATAGTTTCCATGTTCTCGATAAAGGGCACCCCTGTTGGGAAGGCTGCGAAATAGTCAAAACAGCGGTTCGATTCCAATATTTTCTTTGCCTCTTCTTCCATGGACCGTAGGAACCGCTGGGCTTCCCTTTCCCGTCCAAGGGCACGCAGGGACTGCGCCTTATAGAAATCGCTCTCATCCAACTGCTGTGGAAGGCCCAAGCCTTTCTCATCCCACTCTTTCGCTTCCTGAGGACGTCCCAACTTTTCCAACACACGGGCAATGTGCCAATATAAGTGGCATTCCCTGGCGCGAACCTTCCTTCGTGGTAATTTTCAGGGTATTTCAACCCTTTTTGGAATAGCTCCAACGCCTTTTTCAAATTGCCCTTTTTCCACTGCTCACGGCCTAAGAGTATGTAAGAAAGTGCATGCTGTTTTGGCAGCAGCCCTTCACCGCCCTCATAAGTATGGAACACATGGGAAGTCACGGCGTCTACAGCTTCCTTCGCAAGGCCCTGGCTATTAAGC
>CAZRNK010000338.1:0-2883 GCA_964601435.1 uncultured Oscillospiraceae bacterium
CCCTGCTCGATGATATTGCCGCCGGCCATAAAGAGGATGGTGTCCGCGTCCCGGATGGTGGACAGGCGGTGGGCGATGACAAAGCTGGTGCGGCCCTGCATCAGTTTTTTCATGGCCTTGCCGATTTCCACCTCAGTGCGGGTGTCCACGCTGGAGGTGGCCTCGTCTAAAATCAGGATAGGCGGGTCGCACAGGAAGACACGAGCGATGGTGAGCAGCTGCCGCTGTCCGGCAGAGAGGTTGGCCGCCTCGTTGTCCAGCACCGTGTCATAGCCCTGGGGCATGGTGCGGATGAAGTAGTCCACCTGGGCGGCCCGGGCTGCGGCGATAATTTCCTCCCGGCTGGCGTCAGGGCGGCCATAGGCGATATTTTCCGCCACGGTGCCGCCAAAGAGCCAGGTGTCCTGTAAAACCATGCCGAAATTGCGCCGCAGGCCCTGTCGGGTCATATTGGCGGTGCTGACGCCGTCCAGGGCAATCTGCCCGCCATTGATTTCATAGAAGCGCATCAGCAGGTTAATGAGTGTGGTCTTGCCGGCGCCTGTGGCGCCCACCACGGCGATTTTCTGACCCGGCGAGGCGGTGAAGCTGATATCCTGCATCAGGAGCCTATCCGGCGTATAGCCGAAGCTGACGTGGGTGAAGGTAATTTCTCCGGCGGCCCGCTTCAAATCCGTGGGAGAGGCCGGGTCGGGGCGCTCCTCTTCTTCGTCCAGAAGCTCAAAGGTCCGCACAGCGGAGGCCAGGGCGCTCTGGAGGGAGTTAATCATATAGGAGGCCTCGGTCAAGGGCTCTGCCGTCTGGTTGACATACTGGAAGAAGGCCTGGACCACGCCCACAGACATGGTGCCGGCAATCATGGCCCGCCCTGCGATGACGGCGATGACCACCTGGGCCAGCCGGTTGAGGAGGCGGATAAGGGGGTTGACACAGTTGGTGAGGAAGTCTGCCTTCAGGTTGGCTACCCGGTTGGCTTCGGCGGCCTGGGAGACCTGTCGGACGCTCTCTGCCTCGTGGTTATAGGCTTTGATAACGTCCCGGCCGTTGTAGTATTCCTCCACGACGCCGGTGAGCACGCCGATGGTTTCCTGCCGGTCGGCCGCGCAGAGGCGGTTCTTCCGGGCCACGATGTTGGTGATGACCATGCTGACCGCCATAAATACCAGGAACAGGGCCGTGAGGGGCACGCTGTAATAGAACATGAAAACCAGTGAGCCGATGATGGTGCCGATGGAGACAATCAGCTTCAGAAGGCCGGTCTGGAGCACCTCGGCAATTTTGTCCAGGTCGCTGGTGACCCGACTGAGGATTTCACCGGCTTTGTTCTGGTCAAAGAACCGAAGGGGCAGACGGTTGAGCTTGTGGGAAATTTCCGTCCGCAGGGAGAGGACCAGATTTACAGCGACGTTGGCCATCAGATAGGACTGGAGATAGTAGAAAAGCCAGGTGGCGATGTACATAATGGTGAGCTGCAAAAGCTCCCGGCCCATAGTGGCGGTGACGGAGAAGGCCGTCCCGGTGTTCCATGCGTTTTGAATACTCTGCCACAGGTGGTCCACAACGGTGGCGCTGTACAGGGGGTTCCAGATGCTGAGAACCACATAGATGACGATGGACACAGCCACAACGCCCAGGCGGACGCGCTGGCCGTGGAGGTAACTGAAGAGCCGCGCCGCAGTGCCGCGCCTGCGGGGGGCTTTCGTGTGCTTCATGCTCATACTGCCTCTGCCTCCTTTGTCTGGGATTCATAGATTTCCTGGTAGACCTTGCAGGTCTCCATCAGTGCTTCATGGGTGCCGATACCCGCCATCTTCCCCTCGTGGAGGACAATAATCTGGTCCGCGTGGCGGATGGAGCTGACCCGCTGTGCAATAATCAGGACAGCGGCATCCTTTGTCTCGCTGGCCAGGGCCCGGCGGAGGGCCGCATCGGTCTTGAAGTCCAGGGCAGAAAAGCTGTCGTCAAAGATATACAGCTCCGGCTTTTTCACCAGGGCCCGGGCAATGGACAGGCGCTGCTTCTGCCCGCCGGAGAGGTTGGTGCCTCCCTGGGCCACGAAGGAATCCAGGCCGTTGGGCAGCGAGCGGATAAAGTCCCCCGCCTGGGCCACATCGGCGGCGTGCATCAGCTCTGCCTCTGTGGCGTCAGGGCGGCTGTAGCGCAGGTTGTCGGCAATGGTACCGGAGAAAAGCCAGGCCTTTTGCTGGACATAGGCCAGGTGGTCCCGCAGATATGCCTGGGGCATCTGGCGGATGTCTGTGCCGTTTAACGTGACCGCGCCGGCAGTTACATCGTGGAAACGGAGAATCAGGGAAGCGACTGTGGATTTGCCGCTGCCTGTGCCGCCGATGATGGCGGTGGTTTCCCCCCGGCGGCAGACGAAGTTTAAGTGACTCAGCGTATCTGCCTCTGCATCATGGAAGCGGAAGGAGACATCCCGGAAAGCCAGGACCTCCTGCTTGGAGGGAGTCTCCGCGGGGGCCGTGTCCACGATGTCCACAATCTCCGGCGTATGCTCCAGAACCTGGCGGACACGCTCGCAGCACTCCAGCGCCCGGGGGAGGGTGAGGATGACCATCTGGGCCATCATCAGGAAGAACAGGACCATCATGGCGTATTCAATCAGGGCGGTAATGTCCCCAATCTGGAAGGAACCGGCGCTGATGCGGCCGCCGCTGAGCCAGTAGACAATGACCACGAAAAAGTTAATGCAGAAGAAAGAGAGACCGTCCAGGTTGGCAAACAGGCGGTTGGCCCGGATGGAGGTGCCGGCATAGCCGGAAAAAGCTGACTCCATACGTCCCTCTTCCCGCTTTTCGTTGTTGAAAGCCCGGACGACCCGGACGCCGGTGAGGTTTTCCAGCAGAACGGTGCTCATCTTAT
>CAZRNK010000339.1:0-2844 GCA_964601435.1 uncultured Oscillospiraceae bacterium
GACCTCTTGAATGCCATTCAAGCGCTCTCCCAGCTGAGCTATACCCCCATATTCTTCCCAAAAATGGTTTTTATGGGGTACGCTGTATGAAATTGTCGATTAGTGTTTGCTCATTGGGGGCATACATTTGATTACGCGGGCTCCCAGCTGAGCTATACCCCCATATCAATCGCGGCGCGGAGCGGCGGCAGAAGCGGCAAAACCTGTTCGGTCGCTCGACGCAAGTAATATCTTAGCAAAAAGAACGCAGTTTGTCAATCCTTATTTTTTTGTTTTTTTCATTTTCCCTTTCGTCCAGAAAAAAACCAGTATGAAAGCCGCCGCCGGGCTTTCTTTGCACATGAAACGCATCGTCCAGCTCCGCTCCCATGTCCGGAACTCCACGGAGCCCACTGTGCTCTCAAGCATACCTGCGGCGCGGGCGGAGGACGGTCTGACCGCCCATCTCCTGCCCTCGCCGCAGTCCCCATGCAAGCCGATCGCGCGTTCAGCGGTCCGTCTGCCGCAGCCGGTCCAGCAGCAGGGCCAGGGCCCCCACTGCCGCTGCGGCCGCGGCCAGCACTGCCACCGCCCGCAAGAGCTTCTTCATCGTCCATCCCTCCTGTGTTGCTTTGATCTTCTTTATGTCAACTTCTTAATCCGGAAGGCCATTCGGCTTCAGTGCATCTGTCCCAAGCTCTCCTCCGCTGCCGAATGTTCTTCCATTGTCTATCATGCCGCGGAAATATAGCAATTTTATGGTGATTTTGTGTGCAGTTTGTGAATTTTCTTTCTGTTCTCCCTCCCTGCCCTTCTTCATAAAAAGTTTACATAACTTTAATGCCGCTCCTATTGCATTTCCGCCGGACCGATGCTATACTGTACCCAGATTCCACAGAAAGGAGGAGAGGCTCATGAATTGGAGTGCGCATGAACCCGCAGCGGATATGGATGACCTGATTTTTGACGAAAATCGCCGTATTCCCAGCGAGCGGTAATTTCCGCCAACAAGTGTTCTCCACACTGCTGCAAGCACAGTACAGTGTAGTTTTTTTATACCCACCGGCCCGCCCCTGACGGGCCGCCTCAAGAGCAATGCCCCCGCCGACAGGTACAGGCCCCGGCGGAGGCTTTTTCTGTCGCAAGGCTCAAATTGAAAAGCGCCCGGTCCCCTCAAAAGGGGCCGGGCGCTCTCCCATTCTCCGGTCTTATGCCGGCAGCACATCCGCGTAGGTCAGCAGGTTGTACAAAATGGCGGCGGTCTCCTCCCGCAGGGCGGCGCTGTCCGCGTCGATGGATGCGGCGTCCTCCCACAGCAGGCCGAAGTTCTCGCACATGCTGACGGCGGGGAGGGCCCAGTCGGAGAAGCCGGTCAGCGACGCGCCCTGCTCCTGGGTATATTCTCCGGCATAGGCATACAGGTCCATATTCAGCCAGGCGCCTACCTGGGCCAGGATGGCGATGAGCTCCTCCCGGGTGAGGGTGGCATCGGGGCGGAAGGTCCCGTCCTCATACCCGGCAATGAAGCCCGCCTCATAGATGGCGTTGACGGCGTCGGCGTACCAGTCTCCCTCCTCCACATCGGAGAAGTGGCCGCTCTGAGTGGGGGTGATGCGCAGCAGAGAGGCGAGCAGCGCCGCCAGCTCCCCCCGGGTGAGGGTGTCCCCGGGGCGGAAAGCGCCGTCCCCATCGCCGGCCAGCAGTTCATAAGTAGCCAAGGTGTCGATGGCAAAGACATACTCGCTGTCCGCAGTGTCGGTGAAGCCCCGGTCCTGAAGGGTCAGCCCCCAGCGCTGGGCCACATACTGGGCGTCAGAGGCCTCCCAGGCGGTGCCGCCCTGGCCGTACTCCACCACCGCCGCCGGGGGCAGGGCCTCCAGCAGCTCGGTGAGGGCGGCGCGGGTCTCCTCCCCCGCCGCCTCCTCCAGGTCGATGTACCAGGTGACCCCCGAGATGGTCAGGGCCATCTGGTCCCGGCTGTCCGCCGGGACCGCCGCCGACATCAGGGTGGCCAGGTCTGCCGCCGTCTCGTCGGACACCAGGATGTGGGGGATCACCCCGATCTTGTCGTTGGTGGTGCCGTTGGGGGAGAAGAAGCGGTAGGTGGTGACCTTCAGCGCGTCCCCGTCCTGGAAATAGTCGGGGTACACCGCGTCGGTGAGCAGCAGCTGGGCCACCCCCTTGCCGAAGGTGCGGCTGCCCACCAGAGTGCCCACATCATAGTCCCGGATGGCAGCGGCGAACAGCTCCGACCCGCTGGCGGAATAGGGGGAGGTGAGCACCAGCACCGGCTTCTCCGTCAGGCGCTGGAAGCCCACAGGGGCAAAGGTGTAGTTATAGTTGCCGTCCCCGTCCCGGAAATAGACCATCACCCCCGGGCCGATGAAATAGGCCGCCGTGGTGGCCGCCGCGTCCGAGGTGCCGCCGGGGTTGGTGCGCAGGTCCACCACCCAGTTGTCCGCCTGCTCGTCATAGTCCGTCATACCTTCTGTGAAATGGCCGGCGGTCTCCTCCCCGAAGCTGTCGCAGAGAATGTAGCCCTGTCCGCTGGGGAGCAGCTCCACCGTGGTGTGGGGGATGGCCACCTCCCGCCGGGTGACGGTGACCTCCATGGTGGTGCCGTCCGCCCGGAGGATGGTGAGGGTCACCTGGGTGCCCGCCTCCCCCCGGATCAGGGTGGTGGCGGCGTCCCCCATCCCCGCCAGGGACTGCCCGTCGGCGGCGATGATCAGATCTCCGGGGACCAGTCCCAGCTCCTGGGCCGGGGAGTCGTCCAGGATGGAGGAGATGAGCAGCCCCTGGTCAGTGATCTGGCTGGCCACGCCGATGCCCACCACGGTCTCGTCATGGACGCTGTTCTCAAAG
>CAZRNK010000340.1:0-2843 GCA_964601435.1 uncultured Oscillospiraceae bacterium
GGTTCCGGTCCCGGAGCAAAATATCCGTGGTATCCTGCTCCCAGCAGGTGTCAAAATACTGATAGTAATCATATTCCTTTTTGTTGCTCAGCCAGGTGTCAAACAGTTCTTCAATCACCAGAACCCCCTGTCTGTCGCAGGCCTCCAGGAAGGCTCTGGAGGGCGGGTTGTGGGCGGTCCGGATGGCGTTAAAACCGTTTTCCCGCATCGTGCGGACCCGGCGCTCCTCCGACATGGGATAGGAAGCGGCGCCCAGCGTACCGTTTAGATGGTGGAGATTGCCTCCATACAGCTTCAGCGGCTTTCCATTGAGCAGCAGCCCCTGTTTTGGCGTAAAGTGCAGCGCTCGAATGCCGAAGGTGACTTCATCTGTGTCCAGAATTTCTCCAGCGGCACACAGCCTGGCTTGCAGTGTATAGAGATTCGGGGCGGCCAAATCCCAGCGCTGCACATTCGTCAGGCGGAAAACAGCCCGGACGCTGTCCGGCTTGCCCGGCAGGACATGGGCCTCGGTGCAGGCGGCCTCCCGTCCGTCCGGGGCAAGGATAGACAGGCAAACGGTTTCCTCCCCCTGGGGCGGGCCGGCAAGCGTCACCTCCACTGTTACCTCTGCATCAGACTCCCCAATACATTTGCTGCGCACCCAAAGTCCCCAGGGTGCAAGATACCGGATGCCGGCGCGGAGCAAGTAGACACTCCGATAAATGCCGCCGCCGGTATACCAGCGGCAGTTTGGCTCCGGAAGGGTACTGGCAGAAACAAGAAGTTCATTTTCCCCGGGCTTCAAATAGCGGGAGATGTCCACCAGGAAGGGAGAATACCCATAATGGTGGGTGTAAACGGCGCTGCCATTTACCCGGATATAGGCGTTCTGATATACGCCGTCGAAATCCAAAATTGTCGTGCCGGAGACATCCTGGAGGGTAAAATACTTGGTATACGTGCCCGCTCCGCCAACATAGTAGCCGCTGTCCCCGCCGCCAGGGGCGTCCGGCTCTACGTCTGTGGAGATGACAAAGTCGTGGGGCAGGGAGATACGCTCTTTCGGCCCGTCGTTTGTAATAAAGGGACCGCAGTGTTTGGGCAGCCCACGGTTAAATATCCAGCCGGTGTTGAATACTTGTCTTCTCAAATAGCTTCCCACCTTTCGTTTTTTCCATCATAACAGAGGGGAATAAAAAGTTAAAATGCCGTTTAAACATTTTAATATGCCTCAGAGAATAACAGCGCCGCGCATGTACATTCCGCCGGGCATATGATATAATGAACAACAGATTTCCCTGAAAAGGAGGAATTGCAGTGGACTTTGACCAGTTGGAATATTTCCGGGTTACAGCCACCTACGGGAGCATTTCCCAGGCAGCACAGGCACTGCATATCACCCAGCCGGCTCTCAGCAGGAGCATCGCCAAGCTGGAGGATGAAGTAGGCGTACCCTTATTTGACCGCCGCAACCACCGTATTGTGCTCAACGCCTATGGACGAACTTTTTTGCAGAGTACGGAGCAGGCCTTTCTGCAAATACAGTCCGGCATCGCCCTGGTCCAGCAGATGTACAGCACCGAGCAGGGCATCCTGACGCTGGCCAGCCCACTGGACCGCCTGCTGTCTGAGACAATTCAGGCATTTATGGAAGAGCACCCCGATATCCGGCTCCGGGGACACCACTACGCATATCCGGAGATTGAAAAATACCTGTTGAGCTATGTGATTGAGCTGGGCATCTTTGGAGAATATGCAGCTGCGTCTGACCACCTCCACACTTCCCTTTCTCCGTTGATACACGCCGAGGATTTGGCCAAAACCGGTTTTGTCCTTGTCTATAACCAAGCGCTGGCCCTGCCGGAGACATCTCCTATATCCCTGGCGGCGCTGCGGGACATATCCTTTGTCTGCGACTGTGTTTGTATGACGGGGAAATCCCTGGCCTCTTTATGCGCAGCACACGGCTTCGTACCAACTGTGGCCTATGAAGTGGAGAATTTTGAGCTGGTGGAGATGCTGCTGCGTCAAAACCCCTTTGCGGCTTTTTTACCTGAGCAGGCTGCAAAGCCGCTCATAAATCGCGCCGGCGAAATTCTGGCCATGTGTACTCTTGCGGAAGAAATTCCGCCCCTCATCCTGCGTGCTGCCTGGCTGGAGGAGCGCGGGCTTTCAAAAGAAGGCGGACTCTTTTTGGATTTTCTGAAGTCCCGGCTCTCCGGCACGCACCCGATTTTTGCAGAATAATTGCAGATTCCTGTGCCGCAAACCTCAAAACTGACATAGTTTCTCTGGACTCTCGATTAGCGGCACCACCGGTATTGCCCTGGCCATGGACCAGTATTTCCCCATCCAAATTCATTAAAATTGATGCTTTTGTGCAGGAAAATAACGCAATTTCTGCAACCTGGTCTATAAGCAAAAAACGCCGTGAACGAAAAAACGTTCACGGCGTTTTTATATAGCTGGCAATGCAGGGCTTGTGGTGCCCGCAAAAGGAAGCCAAACCGAAGCCAAACGAAGTGGGTTCAATTTCGAAAAGGGAAGCAGCGGAGTGCGCTTGCTCTGACCTTTAAAAAAAGTCGGAGCAAGCGATACATCGCTTGCTCCGATGATGGTTGCGGAGGCAGGATTTGAACCTACGACCTTCGGGTTATGAGTTCAAAATCTCGCGTTTATTATCGTTTCGTAAAGTGCCGCAAAGTGTTGATATTACTAGGTTTCTTCGGTTTTGTCGTTTTGTATCGTTGAGTAAAATAGTTGAACTTTTTGAATCGGAGTTGAATTTTTGTTGAACTCAAGACAGGGGCCGGGGATTGCTCCCCGGCTCCATCTTGTATCAGATAATCACATATCTTTTC
>CAZRNK010000341.1:0-2841 GCA_964601435.1 uncultured Oscillospiraceae bacterium
AAATGCAGCGTCAGGCGATGGTATAGCTGCCCCGCACCAGAAGCAGGGTGCTGTCGGCAGAGGCAGTACAGCCGCTGCCGTCGGCGCTGGCCATATACAGGTGGTTTGCCGAGAGGCTGCTCCCGCCGGAGAGGGAGGTGCCGTCTGTGATATCCGCCAGGCCGGAGACGCAGGTGGCGCTGCCGGAGCGGAGCAGAATTTCACAGCCCGCGCTGCCGCTCAGGGTCTGCCCCCGGGAGAGGGTAACGACGCTGTAGGTCTGGAGGGAGCCGGAGGAGGCCTGCACCTCGTCCACGGCGGCGTCCAAATCTGTGCGCAGTTGGCTGAGCAAATTGGGCGTCAGGGTGTCCGTCAGGTAGCTGAGGGTTATCAGGGGGTCGGAGCTGGTACCATAGTTGGAGGCGGCATAGGCCGTCACCCCCACTGCCAGCACCAGGGCCAGGGCAATTGATAGTATCATGACCAGCTTTTTATTTTTCATCCTATGTACCTCCGCCTTCTTTCGCGCCGGGCGGTGGGCCCGGCGCCTTTGTCTGATGCGTAATTACGTGGTGGTTTTCCCCAGGCCGAAGCTGACGGCAATGGCATTGTCCACCCGGTTCATGGTCGGGGTGTCCAGCTTGCCCATCCGCTCCCGCAGTCGGGATTTGTCGATGGTGCGAATCTGCTCTAGCAAAATGACGCTGTTGCGGCTCAGGCCGTAGCTCTGGGCCTTCAGCTCAATATGGGTGGGAAGCCGCGCCTTTCCCGTCTGGGACGTGATGGCGGCGGCGATGACAGTCGGGCTGTGGCGGTTGCCCGTATCGTTCTGGACAATGAGCACCGGGCGCATGCCGCCCTGCTCGCTGCCCACCACAGGACTGAGGTCGGCGTAATAAATATCGCCGCGTTTGACCGTACTCATAGGTTTTGTCACACTCCGATGGCGAGCGGGGAAGCGTCTCCGCTCCAATAGTCGCCCACTACATCTTATGTAGGGCCGCACTATCATTCTCCCTCGGTGCGGGCAAATTTATACATGCCCCGTCCCAAATATCCCCGTAGATACGGGGGACGCGGGGCGAGAGGGCGCACAAAAGCTCATAGCTGATGGTGCCGGCTTTTTCCGCCGCCTCCTCCACCGGGAGGAAGGCGCCTTCGCTCTGTCCCCAGAGGGTGGCTACGTCGCCCACCTGGCAGGGGATATCTGTGACGTCCACCATGCACATGTCCATACAGATACGCCCCACCTGCGCCGCCCGCCGGCCGTGAATCAGGACCTCCAGCTTGTTGGAGAGGACGCGGTGGAGCCCGTCCCCGTAGCCGATGGGCAGCACCGCCAGGCGCGTGGGCCGGGCTGTCTGGTAGGTCCGGCCGTAGCTGATAGAGTCTCCTGCTAGGTGGTGGGTAATGGCGGCAATCCGGCTCTTCAGCTCCATAGCGGGGCGCAGTGCGATGTCCCCTCTGTCCGGGCCGGGATACAGGCCATACAGGGCAATGCCGGGGCGAACCATGTCGAGACACATCTCTTTATAGTTTATCACAGCGCCGCTGTTTGCGCAATGCCTGAGCGAAAAATGGTGCCCGGTGTCTTTTTCCAGCCGGGCGATGGCGGCGGTGAAGCGCCGGAACTGTTCCCGGGTATAGGCATCTTCCTCCCGGTCGTCGGAGACGGCAAAGTGGGTAAAGACCCCCTCGGCCTCCAGCCCGGGGAGGGACAAAACCCGCTCCAGGGCGGCAAACGCTTCTGCGTCCCCCACATGAAAGCCGGTGCGGCCCATGCCGGTCTCCAGCTTCAGGTGGATTTTCAGGCGGGCGCCTGCAGGGGCGAGGCGGGCCGACATGGCGGCTGCGGTCTCAAAGTCCCCCACGGCCTGGGTAATGGACAGTGCCGCCAGCTCCCCGGCCAGCTCCGGGACGCTGCGGCCCAGAATCAGGATGGGCGCGGCGACGCCGGCGCGGCGGAGGGCAGCCGCCTCATCAAAGCAGGCCACAGCCAGGTAGGGGCAGCCCAGGGCCTCCAGCAGTTTGGCTGTGGGGAGGGCGCCGTGGCCGTAGGCGTTGGTTTTTACGACGCCCAGGCAGGTGCTGCCCGCCGGGAGGGCGGCGCTGAGCTGATGATAGTTGTGGGCAATGTTGTCCAGGTGGACTTCCGCCCAGGTCCGTGTCATTCGTGTGTCCATGGTGTCTCACGCTCTTTTGCTTTCAAAAATCTTGCGGTTCTACCCCTGCAGGGTCCATCCCTCCAGCGCCGCGAACAAAACGGCCTGTTCCCCGTCGTAAAGCGCAAAGTATACGGGGACAAAATCTGCCTCTGTCACATACAGGCGCAGCGTTGTGGCGTCTGTAACGGACAGCTCTGCCGCTATGCAGGCCACCTCGTCCAAGTCCTCCCGCCAGAGACTCAGCAGATGCCCCGAGGCGATGGCTTCCAGGGCGGCAGGAATGGCGGAGACGGGCGTGAGGCCCTCCTGGGTAATCTGGCCCGCACCCAGGACCACGCCCTCGTAGGTGAGGGCCAGCTCCCCGGCGGTGACCGTGGCCTGGATGCCTGCGAGCATCTCGGGGGAGCGGAGGGTCAGGATTGTCTCCGCTGCGCCGGCGGCACAGTCTACAGTGTAGGATTCAACTGTGTCGCCCAGGTCAGCGGTGAGGACCGCGGTGAAGGCAATGGATTCCGCCTGGGCGCAATCCATGCGAAATTGGCTCAATCGTTCTTCGTCCTGGGCTCCGGTACTGCAGGCGCTCAGGAGGAGCAGGCTTATCATTAGTGCGAACAAAACTGTCCGCCGCATGCAGTCAAAACCTCCTAAATTTCCTGAATTTCCAGCTCTGCCGCCGGGAGGCGGCCAATCAGGTCAG
>CAZRNK010000342.1:0-2837 GCA_964601435.1 uncultured Oscillospiraceae bacterium
AAAAGCCGCCCCGCCTTCCGCGCGGGAGAGCGCGGGCCTGAAAAATCCTGCATTCCTTTTCAATCCCCCTGTGGTATACACAGGGGGATTTTTTGTTGTCAATCTATATAGAAAAAACGCTGGAATTTCAATGCTTTTGTGCGAAACTTATATAATGCTATTAAATATATTAATTTCCTATTTCAAAATCCTCATTTTATAATACGGGGCAAGGGAATAAAACCGAGCTGTGTTTTATTCAAAAAAATTTTTGAGGAGGGCAAAACATGTTCCGAAAAAGATCCGCCGCGGCGCTGCTTCTTGCAGTTTTGATGCTCCTGTCTGTCTTTGCGGGCTGCAGCCAGGGCGGGAGCAACCAGACCCAGTCCCCCACACAGGAGACATCTGCTGCAACACAAGCCCCGCAAGCCACGGAAACGCAGCCTGAGGAAACGCAGGCGCCGGAGGAGAGTGCCTCTGCCATCTCCTATCCCCTTTCGGAGGAGACACTGGAGTTCACAGGTTTCTTCCAGGTGGGAAACTTTGTCTCCATGTATCTGCCCGACGCGGATTTCAATGAAATTGCCGCCATCAAAGCCGCCAACGAGGCATGTAATGTTATCATTGACGCCATCATGGTAGACGGAACTTTTTATAAGGAGCAGCTGTATACCATGCTGGCCGGCGGGGACTATCCGGACTTTCTGACTGCACCGGAGGATTACTATACCGGGGGCATTGAGGCACTGATTGCCGACGAAATCTGCATTGACTTGGTCCCGTATATGCAGGAATATCTGCCTGACTACTACAACCGGGTGTACAGTGTGGACGAGCTGTACGCAAAGGAAATTACCTCAGATAACGGCTATGTTACCACAGTGCGCGGACGGGATGCCGCCATCAAGGCCGGCGCTATGATCCGGCAGGACTGGCTGGATGACCTGGGACTGGAGACGCCCACTACCTTCGACGAACTGCACGACGTCCTCCTGGCCTTCAAGAATGAAAAGGGCGCCGACATGGCCTTTATGCGCACCAATGGCATCATTGGCAGCTATACTGCGGAGAACTTCATTGGCGGGTATGACAATCTGGTTGCAAGCTCTTATTTTAGCGATATTCCCTGGGTGATTGGCGACGATGGAAAAGTGATTTGCTCCTATATGAAGCCCAGTTTCCAGGGATATATCCAGATGCTGGCCGATTGGTTCGCAGAGGGACTGTATTCTGACGACGCCTTTTCCCTGGACGGCAACCCAACCCAGTGGTTTGACTATGTCTACAACAACCGCACCGGGTTCTGGATTGCAGGAACAACCTGCCTCGGAGAGGGGTTTGCTGCCAGCGTCAATGACCCAGACTGTAAGATTGTCGCCATGGCAGATGTTACCCTGAACGAGGGCGACAGCATCGATGTGGGCAACAGCCGCGGTATTTTGGGCGACGGCGGCTGGGGCGTCACCACCCAGTGCGAGAACATCCCAGAGGCCCTGATGTACATCAACTGGTTCTTTACCGAGGAGGGCCACCAGGTGTCCAACTATGGTGTTGAGGGCGAGGCCCACTATGTGGATGATACGGGTACAATCCAATTTACAGATTTGATTGTAAACAATGAAAATGGTGCGACCTCTTCCAGCATGTTCTGTGTGTACTGCAACTACTTCGCCAACCCCTTTGACCGGACAGAGTGGTCGCTGGCGGCCACGCTGGATGAGGAGGCCCGCAGCTGTTTTGAAATCTGGACTTCCAACCGCACAGAGGACCGGGTTTGCCATGGCTCCCTGAATGCGGAGGAGACGGAAGTATACAATGCAACAGTGGGTGATATTGCCACCTACGCCAACGAGCAGATTGCCGCCATGTGCCATGGAGACATTGATGTGGAAACCTTCTGGCCGGAGTTCACCGCGCAGTTGGAGAGCATGGGCATTGACGAGCTGACCGCACTCAAGCAGGCCGCTTATGACCGCTATATGGCCCGGTAAATCCAAAAAACAAGGAGAAATGAGGGGCGGGTTTCCGCCCCTCCTCAGATACTTTTCTCAAGATGAAATCAGGAAAGAGGAGGAATTGCTGTGCAGTATGAAAAACCAAGCTATACGGCGGAGCAGCAGGCCCAGCGCTGGCTGGACCGCCGGTCCATTGAAAACCTGATGGGGAAACGCTTCAGCCTGAAAATCTTAAAGAAAGAGGGCGAGGAGTTTGCCCAGCTCTGGTGCAAAAAGGCAAAAGACCCCTGCCTGGGCACCGCCAAAGGGTACTATAAGGGCTATGACGACATCGCCTCATACTTTGGCGCCATTGAGGCCCTGACAACGGAGCGCATCGCCTACGCCAAGGCCAATTATCCCCAGGTGGCAGACAAGGCGGATGCGGAGCTGCGGGGCGTGGGCGCCCTGAGCCCCTATACCCTCACAACCCCGATTGTGGAGATTGCGGAGGATGGGCAGACTGCCAAGGGGCTGTGGTACATCGTCGGCGCCGACTCGGAGATGGGGAAAAACGGCGCAGAGGCCGCCTGGTACCGGGGCAAGCTGGCTGTGGATTTTATCAAAGAGGACGGCGCGTGGAAAATCTGGCATCTGCTGGAGGTACCCGATGTCTACTGCTATGCGGGGACAAACTGGGCCGACGGCATGCTGACCCCTGAGACCTTTGCCGCTGCGGACACCGCCCTGCCGGCTGTCAGCGCCCCCCTGGATGAAAAGGCGTCAAAGCCGGGCGTTCCCGTCCCCTACAGCAGCTTTGACAAGACCTTTAGTTACGGCATATAGGGAGGAGGCAGCGATATGGCTATGAAATTACATCTGACAGATTTGGAGCGCGCCAACCGGGTTTCCGATATCCTGGAA
>CAZRNK010000343.1:0-2822 GCA_964601435.1 uncultured Oscillospiraceae bacterium
GACACGCCTGAACAGGCACCATCCTTCTTCCCGCAGGATGCGCTCCAGCCGGGTAACCCGGCTCCAGAGGAAGAGGACCATAATGAAACTGAAGAAACCGAAAACTGCAAGTGTTTCCATGCTTACCCCTCCTCTTCCGGCAGAAAGGTGATGGAGCAAATGGAGGAGACGGGGATGAGCCGCCGCTCCCGGGTGCCCTTTTTCTCCCGGACGAACTCCACATTGGCCCACCCGCCGTCAAACTCCAGAATGGTGCACCAGTCGCAGGCCGCAGTGGCGTCCTCTTCATAGAATTTCAGCCGGAGCCGTTTGCCGGCTGCCTGCCGCAGCAGCCGGGTAACGGCGGCGGGGGCGGCCTGGCCTGCCCCGGCGGGGGCGTCCGCCCCGTCCCGGAGAAGGTAGTCGCAGCTAACATGAAAAAGCTCGGCCATGCGGACAATCTTGTCCGTCTCCGGATAGGCGCTGTCCGATTCCCAGCGGCTCACTGCCTGGCGGCTGACCCCCAGCTGCTCTGCCAGCTGTTCCTGGGTCAAATTGTTTTTCCGGCGTGCCTCCGCAATTTTGCTGCCCATACTCATGGTGCTTCACCTCGCAATGATTGTGTGTCTCTCAGTATACCGGCGCTGTGTTCCGTGACCAGGCATTTCCGGTTTCCAAATGGAAAGTTTGGGTTGCGCCGGCGCGTTTTTTACCTGAATTTCACAGACGCAAAAGGATTATTTTTCCAAATAGACCATCAGGGCGGCCATGTCTGCGGGACTGACGCCGGAAATCCGGCTGGCCTGGCCGAAATTTTCCGGCTGAATTTTTTTCAGCTTCTGCCGGGCCTCCGTCCGGAGGGCGGGAATGGCGTCATAGTCCAAATCCTTCGGGAGGGGGCGGCTCTCCATTTTGGAGAACTCCTCCACCTGCCGGAGCTGGCGCTGGATATACCCGGCGTATTTCAGGGAGATTTCCACCTCCTCCGCCACGGCGGCGTCCAGGGCGGGGCGGGCCGAATCGAAGGGGGCCAGGGAAGCGTAGCTTACCTGGGGCCGGCGCAGGAGGGCGGCCAGGGAGACGCCGCTGGCCGGCGCGGGGGTGCCCCGCGCCTCTAAAAATGCGCGGAGGGCATCTGTAGGGGGGAGATAGGTTTTCTCCAGGCGCGCCGCCTCCCGCTCCACGGCGGCGTATTTTTCCTCTACCCGGCGGAGACGCTCGTCGGAGATAAGGCCGATGGCGTGTCCGATGGGGCACAGGCGCTGGTCGGCGTTGTCCTGGCGGTGGAGCAGGCGGTATTCGCTCCGGGAGGTCATCATCCGGTAGGGCTCGTTGGTGCCCTTGGTGACCAGGTCGTCAATCAGCGTGCCAATATACCCGTCGCTCCGGCGGAGTATGAAGGGCGAGCGGCCCAGGATTTTCAGCGCGGCGTTCACGCCGGCCACAAAGCCCTGTACCGCCGCCTCCTCGTAGCCGGAGGAGCCGTTGAACTGCCCGGCGCCGTAGAGGCCGGGGAAGTCCTTGCTCTCCAGGGTGGGGCGCAGGGCCGTGGGGTCGATGCAGTCATACTCGATGGCATAGGCGGCCCGGGTCATCTCCGCGCCCTCCAGCCCGGGAAGGGTGCGGAGCATGGCCACCTGGACGTCCTCCGGCAGGGAGGAGGAGAAGCCCTGGATATACAGCTCCTCTGTGTCCAGGCCCATGGGCTCGATGAAAATCTGATGGCGGCTCTTGTCCGCGAAGCGGACCACCTTGTCCTCGATGGAGGGGCAGTACCGGGGCCCCACCCCCTCAATCACCCCGCTGAAAAGGGGGCTGCGGTGGAGGTTGGCGCGGATAATGTCGTGGGTGGCCGCGTTGGTATAGGTTAAGTAGCACACCGCCCGGTTTTCCAGGGGCTGCGTGGTCTCAAAGGAGAAGGGGACAGGCACCTCGTCCCCGGGCTGGAGCTCCATTTTGCTAAAGTCCACAGTCCGGGCATTGACCCGGGGCGGCGTGCCGGTTTTAAACCGCCGGAGGGGCAGCCCCAGCTCCCGGAGGCAGACGGCCAGAGGGCCAGCGGCGGCCAGGCCGTCGGGCCCGGAGTCGCGCAGCACGTCCCCGATAATGGTGCGCCCGGCCAGATAGGTGCCAGTGCATACCACCACGGCGCTGCAGCGCCACACAGCCCCTGTGGCGGTCACTGCGGCGCAGACGCGCCCGTCTTCCATCTCAATAGAGACTACCTCCGACTGCTTGACGCGGAGGTTTTCTTGCTTTTCCAGGGTGTGCTTCATCACGGCCTGGTATTTCCGCCGGTCTGCCTGGGCCCGGAGGGAGTGGACGGCGGGGCCCTTGCCCCGGTTCAGCACCCGGTACTGGATGCAGGCGGCATCCGCCACCCGGGCCATCTCCCCGCCCAGGGCGTCCAGCTCCCGGACCAGGTGGCCCTTTCCGGTGCCGCCGATGGCGGGATTGCAGGGCATATTGCCCACGGTGTCGAAATTTAATGTAAATAAGACGGTGTCCAGACCCAGCCTGGCGCTGGCCAGGGCCGCCTCAATGCCCGCATGGCCGCCGCCGATGACGGCGACGGCGCAGCTTCCGGCGTCATAGCGCATAGCGATTCCTCCAAATTTTTTGCGAGATTATTGTACGACGGATTCAAAAAGAATGCAACTAGTATGCAATTGTCTGATACGGTGCAGACAGGATAGGCGGAAAAGCCGCGTATATTTTGTATCCATTTCAAAAATTCCTTACGATTTTCTTAAAATTGCAGAGGGCGATGGAACAAAAATGCGCGCTTCTTCGTCTAAGGTACAGATTGGGCTTGACAAGCCTGCGCGGCTGTATTACTCTGG
>CAZRNK010000344.1:0-2822 GCA_964601435.1 uncultured Oscillospiraceae bacterium
CCTTGACACGGCCGCCGCGAATCATAACCACGGAGTGCTCCTGGAGGTTGTGGCCAATTCCGGGGATATAAGCCGTGACCTCATAGCCGTTGGTGAGGCGCACACGGGCAATCTTCCGCAGGGCGGAGTTGGGCTTCTTCGGGGTCGAGGTACGAACCGCGGTGCACACGCCTCTCTTCTGGGGGGAGCTCAAGTCCGTCTCCTTGTTCTTCAGGGTGTTGAGGCCCTTCTGCATGGCAGGGGACGTGGACTTGTAGGTCACCTTCTGGCGGCCTTTCCGTACGAGCTGGTTAAAAGTAGGCATAGTTCTCTCCTTTCTTCAATAATTCTTTATTTTTGACGGAAAATCCAGGGATTATCCGCAAAAACCTAAGGAAAACCAGCATTTGGGCAAAATTAGCCCATGCGAAATAGTATGATAGCACATTCCGCATATTTAGTCAAGTTAAATTTCCCATCCGCCGGAAAATCCGGGCAGACAAATGCTGTTCCACCGCACTCCCAGAGGGGGCGCGGTGGAACATACAGGGGCAACAGCAAACGCTGCTGCACGAGTGCGGACTTTACAGGGCGTTGGTACGGCCCACCAGGGCGGACAAATCCACATATTCCTCCGCCTCAGAGGCAATCTCCTCGTCTGTCTCCAGTTCAAAGTCCCGATAGATGCTCAGGCCGGAGCCAGCGGGAATTAGCTTGCCGATGATGACATTCTCCTTCAGGCCCACCAGGTGGTCTACCTTGCCCTTAATAGCGGCTTCGGTAAGAACCTTCGTAGTCTCCTGGAAGGAAGCGGCGGACAGGAAGGACTCCGTGGCCAGGCTTGCCTTGGTAATGCCCATGAGAATCTGGGTGGCGGTAGCGTGGGTCAGCCCCTCCTCCCCGGCGGCAATGCGCTCATCAATGGCCCGGTTGGCCGCCTTGAACTCATGGATATCCACTGTGGCGCCGGACAAAAGCTCGGTGGAACCGGCGTCATCTATCTTCACCTTGCGCATCATTTGCCGGACGATGACTTCAATGTGCTTGTCATTGATGTCCACGCCCTGCTGGCGGTACACCTTCTGCACTTCCTGAATCAGGTAGTTCTGGCAGGCGCTCAGGCCGCGAATCCGGAGGACGTCATGGGGGTTCATGCTGCCGGAGGTGAGCTCCTGGCCCTTCTCCACATGGTCTCCATCCTTCACCAGAATCCCCGCACTGTGGGGTACCTGGTAGACCTTTGTCTCCCCTTCCTCTTCGTTGGTAATGGTCAGGGCCAGGACAGAGGCCTTCTTGGTCTCCTCGATGGTCAGCTTGCCGCTGATTTCCGCTAGCTGGGTCATCTTCTTGGGCTTGCGGGCCTCGAACAGCTCCTCAACACGGGGCAGGCCCTGGGTGATATCGCCGCCGGCGATGCCGCCGGTGTGGAAGGTACGCATGGTGAGCTGGGTGCCCGGCTCGCCGATGGACTGGGCGGCAATGACGCCCACGGCCTCGCCGGCATTGACCGGGTTGCCTGTGGCCAGGTTGATGCCATAGCACTTGGCGCAGACGCCGCTGTGGGCCTCGCAGCTGAGGACAGAGCGGATTTTCACAGCCGTAATGCCATGGGCCTCCAGGGTGGCCGCGTCGCCGCTCATGAGCATGGTGTCCGTATCAAAGAGCACCTCACCGGTTTCCGGGTCGCAAATGGGCTCCGCCGGGAAGCGGCCGTGGATGCTCTCCCCAAAGGACTGGACCTCCTGCCCCTTGTCATAGACGGCACTGGCCATAATCCCCTCGTGGGTGCCGCAGTCCTTCTCCCGGATGATGACATCCTGGCTTACGTCCACCAGACGCCGTGTCAAGTAACCGGAGTCGGCAGTCCGCAGGGCGGTGTCGGCCAGGCCCTTCCGGGCGCCGCGGCTGGAAATAAAGTACTCCAGGACGCTCAGGCCCTCGCGGAAGTTGGCCTTGATGGGAATCTCAATGGTCCGGCCGGAGGTATTGGCCATCAGGCCGCGCATACCTGCCAGCTGGCGAATCTGGTTCATGCTGCCCCGGGCGCCGGAATTTGCCATCATGTAGATGGGATTGAACTCATCCAGAGCATTCTGCAGGGCGCCGGTGACATCCTTCGTGGTCTGCTCCCACTCTTCCACCACCAGGCGGTAGCGCTCGTCATCGGTGATAAAGCCCCGTTTGTACTGGCGCTCAATGTCCAGCACCTTCTGCTCAGTAGCCTTAATCAGGGTCTGCTTGGCCTCGGGCACCGTCATATCGGAGATGGAGATGGTGATGGCGCCCTTGGTGGAATACTTAAAGCCCAGGGCCTTGATGTTGTCCAGCACCTCGGCGCTGATGGTAAAGCCATACTTGGCGATGCAGCGCTCGATAATATCCTGGAGCTGCTTCTTGCCCACCTTGAAGTCGATTTCGTAATCGAACACATGCTCGGGGTCGGTGCGGTCCACGAAGCCCAAATCCTGGGGGATGGGCTCGTTGAAGATAATCCGGCCCACTGTGGTGTTGATAATTTTCTGCCGCTTCTCCCCGTCAATGGTCTTGGTGACCCGGACGCGGATGGGGCTGTGAATGCCGACAGCGCCGTCGCTGTAGGCCATAATGGCCTCGTTGGGATTGGAGAAGGCCTTGCCAGTCCCCTCCTCCTCCCGCTCAAAGGTGAGGTAATAGGAGCCCAGAATCATGTCCTGGGTGGGGACGGTAACGGGCTGGCCGTCCTGGGGCCGGAGCAGGTTGTTGGCCGAGAGCATCAGAATCCGGGCCTCCGCCTGGGCCTCGGCACTCAGGGGGACGTGGATGGCCATCTGGTCGCCGTCGAAGTCGGCGTTGAAGGCGGTGCA
>CAZRNK010000345.1:0-1531 GCA_964601435.1 uncultured Oscillospiraceae bacterium
TTACTCTTCGTGTACCCAATTATTCAATTGTCCGCAGGTAGTATACACGCAACGGGCAAAAAATGCAAGCATAACATGCATTTTACCCATTTTTCTTCTTGTCCAACGCAGATTTGCACCCGGCAGCCCTTACAGGCTTTCTGCCCGTGCTTTTTTACCTCCCCTCTTTCAGCCAGACCTGAAATGAATTACTGGCAAGCACCAGACGCAGAATACGTCCGCAGCAGGCCTCCAGGGTCTCGCGGCTGAGCCTACCGGACAAAACACAGTCGAGCAAATAGCGCCGCTGGCCCGGAGCCCCCGGCATCAGCAAATCGTTGCCTGCCTCCAAGCTCTCTACCGCATAAGGCCCGCCGCCTTCCCAGTCTGTCATGAAAATTCCCTCAAATCCCCACTCTCCACGCACAATGTCCTCCAGCAGCTCCCGCTTTGTGGAGCAGTATTCGCCATTGATGCTGTTATACGCCGTCATAATGGCGCGGGGCGCCCCCTCCTGAACCGCAATTTCAAAACTCCGGAGGTATAGCTCCCGCAAAGTCCGCTCAGAGACAACAGCATCCACACCATAAAAGCGGTTTGTCTCCTGGTTGTTTGCTGCAAAGTGTTTCAGGCAAGTGCCCACATTGCTGCACGCTGCGCCCCGCGTAACCGCGGCAGCCAGCTTTCCGCTGAGCAGCGGGTCCTCTGCGTAATATTCATAGTTCCGGCCGCACAGGGGGTTGCGATGCAGGTTCATCGCTGGGGCAAGCCAGACATCCACGAGGTTGTCGGCCGCCTCGCCGCCGGCGCAGGCGCCCAGCTCCTCCGCCAGTACCGTATTCCAGGTGCTGGCCAGGGACTGCCCGGTTGGAAAAGCAATTTGATTTTTCTTATAAGGCACCTTTACCCCCGCTGGGCCGTCAGAGAGGACGATGCTGGGAATTCCCAGCCGGAGAATTGAAGCCGTTACACCGGTGGCGCCGGGGATCGGCGTTGTAACCGGGTCCAAAACCGGCTGAAGCAGCTTTCCTCCCGGCCCCATACCTATTCCGGTAACCAGGCACACCATTTCCACAACATCCATCTGGGCAACAAATTCCTCCATCGTCACCTCCCCGGCATAGACATCCGCCAGCTTCCATTTTGCCGGGCCCGCCTCAGGCGGCATAACCGGAAGTGCTGGCGCGGGAGGCTTGATGGACATGGGCATATCCTGCCGCAGTGGCGGTGCCTTCGGCCGGGTATCCTCCGGCGCAAATTTGGACAGCTCCCGCAATACAGGCTTTCCCTGCGGTCCACCCCGGTTGCAAAGCTGCTGGAGCACCTCTGTCTCCTCCAGAGAAATTTCTGCGCAGCGCATGCTGTCGCGGACATTTTCACCCAGATAAAATACATATCTGCCTTTTTCCAGTACATAGGCCGCCCGCTGCGTATCATAGGCGGACAGCTCCCGCTTTGCTACGCGCAGCGTCAGGCGCTGTGTCTGGCCCGGCCGGAGGTCCTCCGTTTTTTCAAAAGCAACCAGTTCCCGAGCCGGTTTTTCCAGGGCGCC
>CAZRNK010000345.1:1631-2799 GCA_964601435.1 uncultured Oscillospiraceae bacterium
CCAGGGCGCCCTCCGGCCCATGGGAAAAGTGGTCGAGCTGCATGGAAAAGCTGGTATACGAGAGCCCATAGCCAAAGGGATAGCTCACCTGCACCCCAAAGGTTTCAAAATACCGGTACCCCACATACAGCCCCTCCTGATACAGGGTGTAATAATGGTTGCCAATGGGGCGGCGTACCGTCTCCCCCACCGGAATTGGCGCGTGGTTACCCTGAATGCCCCAATAGGGAATCTGTCCTTCTGTGCCCACATAGTCCTCAAAGCCGTCGATAAATGCGCCGAAATTCTCCGTGGAGGGATAGTCCTCCAGGGCATGGGCAATTGTGTCTGTCAACCGCCCGGACGGGCAGACCTCACCTGTGAGAATGTCCGCCGCTGCAGAAGCGCCCTCCATGCCGGGAAGAAAGGTAAGCAGCACTGCATCCGGACAGATTGTATCTACCCACTCCATGTCGAGAATCGAGGCCGTATTCAGCACAACAACCAGCTTGGCAAAATACCGGCGTACGCCGGTCAGCAGCGCCTCTTCCGGCTCGGAGAGATAGTAGTCCCCTTTTTCTGCGCGCCGGTCTGTCCCCTCCCCGGCCATGCGGGAGAGTACAACAACGGCCGTTGCATTGTCCCGGGCCAGGGCGGCCAGCTCCTCCTCGGCAAGGGGAAGCTCGGGAACTGTCCGCTGCAGCGAAAACGTGTCTCTCTGCCGCCGCAGAGTCTCCTCCCGGTTGAACGCCTCACAGTGTTCGCGGTAGCGCCCGATGAGCCGCGCATCCAGAACTACCTTGCTCTCGCCCAGCGCCGCGGCCAGCGTAACGCTGTAGTTGCTGGGCATTGCGCCGCTGCCGCTGCCGCCGGTGAGAAAATTGATTTGTGCCACACCAAACAGGGCAACATGTTCTCCCGAAGCCAGGGGAAGGGCCTGTCCTTTGTTTTCCAGCAATACCATCCCCTCCTCGGCAGCGCGCCGGGCGATCTGGATGCGCTGGCGCTCTTCGGGGGTATACTGGGCAAAGGCCTGCGCATAGGCCTTCAGGGGCTGACGCATAAAAATCTCCTTTCAAAAGAACTGCCCGGCAGCGCGCCGGGCAGTTGAAAAAATGGCCAAATGTTTTGTTACTTCTCCACGTGCATCATGGTCCGGTCGTCGCTCCAGGTCTCATAGGGCGTCGGC
>CAZRNK010000346.1:0-2783 GCA_964601435.1 uncultured Oscillospiraceae bacterium
CACCTCCCGCTGGGCGGAGGCCCTCCGGGAGATTTCCGGCCGGTTGGAGGAGATGCCGGCGGAGGAGAGCTTTCCAGCCTACCTCCCCTCACGCCTGGCCGGTTTTTATGAGCGGGCCGGCTTTATGGAGACCCTCTCCGGCGGGGAGGGCAGCGTCACCGTCATCGGCGCCGTCTCCCCCCAGGGGGGCGACTTCTCTGAACCGGTCACCCAGAATACCAAGCGCTTCATCCGCTGCTTCTGGGCCCTGGATCGCTCCCTGGCCTATGCCCGCCACTTCCCCTCCGTCAACTGGAACGACTCCTACAGCGAGTATTTTACAGATTTGGAGCCTTGGTATACGGAGCACCTGGGGGCGGACTTCACCCAGTGCCGCGCCCGGCTGCTGTCCATCCTCCACGAGGAGACCTCCCTGCAGGAGATTGTCAAGCTCATCGGCGAGGATGTGCTCCCCGACGACCAGAAGCTGGTGATTGAGACGGCCCGCGTGGTGCGCCAGGGCTTTCTGCAGCAGAACGCCTTCCACGCTGCGGACACCTACATGCCGCTGGAGAAACAGCTGGATATGATGCGGATTATCCTGCGGCTGTACGATGGGGCCCAGGAGCTGGTAAAGGCCCACATCCCCATCAGCCAGCTCTCCGCTACCGGGATTTTCAGTACCCTGAGCCGTATGAAATTCGATTTGGGCGAGGGGACGCCGGCACAGCATTTCCTGGATGCGGTGGACGCCGCCATCCAGACGGTGCAGCAGGCCAACGCCTGAGGGCGGGCGCAATGGTAAATGAGACATAAGGAGGGATTCCTGTGCGTATTGAATATACCGGCCTGTCGGAGATAAACGGCTCCCTGATTGCCCTGGAGGGCGTCACCGGCGTGGGCTATGACGAGCTGGCGGAAATCAGCCTGGAAGGGGGAAAGCGGCGCTATGGCCGCGTCATCCTCATTGACGGCCACCGGGTGGTGCTCCAGGTATTTGAGGGCACCGACGGCATCGATTTGGAGCATGTGAACACCCGGTTCACCGGCAGTCCCATCAAGCTCTCCCTGTCCAAGGAAATCCTGGGCCGGATTTTTGACGGCACGGGCAAGCCCCTGGACGGGGTGCGGGAGATTTTCCCCGAGGAGCGCCGGGACATCAACGGCAGCGCCATCAACCCCGTGTCCCGCCAGTATCCCAAGAGCTGCATCCTTACGGGCATCTCCGCCATTGACGCCACCGCAACGCTGATTCGCGGCCAGAAGCTGCCCATCTTCTCCGGGGCGGGCATGCGCCACAATGAGCTGGCGGCCCAGATTGTCCGCCAGGCCAGTGTGGGCAATTCCGACGAGGAGTTTGCCATTGTCTTCTGCGCCATGGGCGTGAAAAACGACGTGGCGGAGTTCTTTAAAAAGGATTTCCGGGAGTCCGGCGCCCTGGGCCGGGTGGTAATGTTTCTGAATATGGCCTCCGACCCCATTATCGAGCGGATTCTGGCCCCCCGCTGTGCTCTGACTGCGGCGGAATACCTGGCCTTTAAACACGGCTATCATGTCCTGGTCATTATGACGGATATGACCAGCTACTGTGAGGCGCTTCGGGAGTTTTCCTCCTCTAAGGGAGAGATTCCCTCCCGGAAGGGTTTCCCCAGCTATATGTATTCGGATTTGGCCTCGCTGTACGAGCGGGCGGGAATGATTCGGGGCCTGCCGGGGAGCGTCACCCAAGTGCCCATTCTCACCATGCCCAACGACGACATTTCCCACCCCATCCCCGATTTGACCGGATATATCACCGAGGGGCAGATTGTTTTGAGCCGGGATTTGGAGCAAAAAGGCATCTATCCCCCGGTGTCCATCCTCCCCAGCCTGAGCCGGCTGATGAAAGACGGCATCGGCGAGGGCTTCACCCGGGAGGACCACCCGGATTTGTCCAACCAGCTCTTCGCCGCCTATTCGGAGGTGGCCGACGCCCGGAGCCTCTCCAGCGTCATCGGCGAGGATGAGCTCAGCGATTTGGACCGGCGGTATATGGAGTTTGGCCGCCGGTTTGAGGAGAACTTCATCAACCAGGGGATGCGGGAGGACCGGACCCTGGAGCAGACATTGAACCTGGGCTGGGAGCTGCTCTCTGCCCTGCCTAGAACAGAGATGAGCCGGGTTTCCGACGCCATACTGGACAAATACTATCACGGCAAGGATTAATATGCCCTGCGTGGGAAGCAGGAACACAAAGGGGGGACTTTTATGGCACAGATGGCGCCGACAAAGGGCAACCTGATTGCCGCCAAGCATTCCAAGGCCCTGGCGGAAAACGGCTTTGAGCTGATGGACAGGAAACGGAATATCCTCATCCGGGAGCTGATGGCGCTCATCGACCAGGCCAAGGATATTCAGGACAGGATTGGCGAGACCTTTTCCCAGGCCTACGCATCCCTGGCGAAGGCCAATGTGTCTCTGGGCGGCTGCGCCTATATTGCGGAGTCCATTCCCATTGACGAGAGCGTGTCCCTGCGCTACCGCAGCGTCATGGGGGTGGAAATCCCCACGGTGACGGCGGCAAGGACTTCGGCGGACACCCTCCCCTACGGCTTTGCCGGGACCAGCAGCTCCCTGGACGACGCCTATGTCCATTTCAACCGGGTCAAGGCCCTAATCCGGGATTTGGCGGAGACGGAAAACTCCATTTTCCGCCTGGCCTATTCCATCAAAAAGACCCAGAAGCGGGCCAATGCCCTGCGCAATATTGTGATTCCCGGCCTGGAGGCGGACATCGCCCGCATCAGCGACGAGCTGGAGGAAAA
>CAZRNK010000347.1:0-2753 GCA_964601435.1 uncultured Oscillospiraceae bacterium
TTCAGAATATCTTAAAGAACTTATCCATTGACCATGTGGCGGCATTTGCCACGGCGTCTCTGCGCAACATTGTCAACACCGACGAGGCCCTTGCCTGCATTGAGAGCCGAACCGGCTTCCATGTGGAGGTTATCTCCGGGGAAAAGGAGGCGCGCCTGGACTATATCGGCGCTACCTACCTGCTGCCGGTGACAGACGGGCTGCTGATAGACATCGGCGGCGGCAGTACGGAGCTGGTGTTCTTTAGCAGCGGCGAGATTCAGCGGGCCGTATCCATCCCCATCGGCTCCCTGACCATGTACAACAAATATGTATCGCACCTGCTGCCTACGAAGGGGGAGCGGGAGAAAATCCAGCGGCGGGTGGAAAAGGAGCTCGCCAAGCTGGAGTTGCCCGAGGCGGTGTGTCCGGTGCTCTGCGGCGTGGGCGGAACAGCCCGGGCCACAGCCAAGCTCATCAACGCCAAGGAGAAGCTGCCTGCCGGAAACCGGACGGTGTATCTCCACACGGTTTCCGAGGAGCTGGAGAGCTTTCGGGACGAGAGCAAGGAAAACCTGTCCCGGCTGCTGAAGGTGACGCCGGAGCGGCTCCACACCCTCCTGCCGGGCATGACCATTCTGCGGCAGATTGCCAAAACATTTTGCAGCGATACCATGATTGTCAGTGACTACGGCGTGCGGGAGGGCTATCTCCTCTCCGAAGTATTGCAGATAAGGCGGTTGGAAAATGCATGAGTACAAAGCTGAGACTTTATACACAAAACAGGGAGCTGTCTTGGCTGGCCTTTAATGACCGGGTTCTGGACGAGGCCCTGGACGAGACAGTCCCGCTGCTGGAGCGGCTGAAATTTGTGGCCATATTCACCAGCAACCTGGATGAATTTTTTATGATTCGCGTGGGCAGCCTGTACGATATCTACTCCATGGGCGGCGCGGGCAGCGACAGCCGGACGGGGATGACGGCCTTAGAGCAGCTGGAGCGCATTTACGCCACGGTGCCCGCCCTCTATGAAAAGCGGGAGCGGGTCTACCGGATGCTGAAAAAGGAGATGGACGCCTATGGCATCTGCAGCCTGCGGCCGAAGGAGCTGGAGAGCCAGGAGCGGAAGTATCTGAAGTCCTATTTTAAAGAGCAGGTTCTCCCCATGCTCTCGCCCCAGATTGTGGACGCCAACCACCCCTTTCCCCATCTTCAGAATAAGGAAATCTATGTGGTGGCCAATCTTTCCCGGAAGGGGACGACCATGATGGGGATTGTGCCCGTGAGCGCAACGCTGCCGGAAGTGGTGTATCTGCCGGGGAATGATTTGCGTTTTGTCCGGATGGAGAACATCATTTTAGAATATCTGGAACTGGTATTTGAGCAGTATGCAGTTTCGGACAAAAATTATATCTGCGTGACGCGCAATGCAGATATCTCTCCGGACGATGAGCTGTTTGATGTGGAGGAAGACTTTCGCTATCACATGAAAAAGCTCCTGCATAAGCGCCGGCGCATGGCGGTGGTGCGCCTGGAGACGGCTTTCCCCTTGGAGGCCAGGCTGGAGGAGACGCTGTGCCGGCGGTGCAGCATTGCCAAAAAGCAGATTTTCCAGACAGAGGGCCCCATGAAAATGGAGTATGTGTATGCCCTCCTGAACCGGGTGCCGCCCTCCATGGGGCGGGTGCTTCTCTATCCACCCTTTACGCCGCAGAATACGGTGCAGGCGCCGCCGGGGGGGATGCTGGCCCTGGCCCGGCAGCGGGATTTCCTCTTCTCCTATCCCTATGAGAGCATGGAACCCTTTTTGCAGCTTATTCGGGATGCCAGCACAGACCCGGATGTCCTCACCATCAAAATTACCATCTACCGCCTGGCGAAAAAGGCCCGGCTGGTGGAGTACCTGTGTGCCGCAGCGGAAAACGGCAAGGAGGTGATGGTGCTCATCGAGCTCCGGGCCCGGTTCGATGAGCAGAACAACATCGACTGGTCCGAGCGGCTGGAGGACGCCGGCTGCCGGGTGCTGTATGGCTTTGAAACCTACAAGGTGCACTCCAAGGTCTGCCTCATTACGCTCCGGGGGAAAAACGGCCTCCAGTATGTGACGCAGATTGGCACAGGAAACTATAATGAAAAAACCGCCGCCCTCTATACGGACTTGTCTCTCATAACGCCCGACCCGGGCATCGGCGCAGACGCCGCCGCCTTTTTCAAAAATATGTCCATTGGCAATCTGGAAGGGGAGTACCAGCATCTGCTGGTATCGCCGGTGAGCTTCAAGCAGACCATCCTGGCGCGAATGGAGGAGGAGACGGCCAAAGGACGTGAGGGGCATATCGTCATCAAATGCAATTCCGTGACAGACTGCCAGCTCATTGAGGGCCTGTCCCGGGCCTCCCAGGCGGGCGTAAAGGTGGAGCTGATTGTCCGGGGCATCTGCTGCATCCTGCCGGGGATTCCCGGGTATACGGACAACAACACGGTCACCAGCCTGGTGGGGCGGTACTTAGAGCACGCGCGTGTTTATGCCTTCGGAGACGGGGCAGAGCGAAAGGTGTACATCGGCTCGGCGGATATGATGACGCGCAACACCGAGCGGCGGGTAGAGGTTGTGACGCCGGTCTACAATGGCGAGTTGAAAGCGCGGATTGAGCATATGTTGGAAGTCCAGCTTGCCGACACCGTGAAGGCCCGTCTGCTCCAGAGCGACGGCACATACCGGCGGAAAGAGGCAGTGGAAGGGAAAAACGTCTGCGCGCAGGAGCAGTTTATGG
>CAZRNK010000348.1:0-2749 GCA_964601435.1 uncultured Oscillospiraceae bacterium
CGAGGCTTCAGACTGAGATTTGCGCGGAGGGATTCCAAAGGGGACCCGGCATTGGTAGCCGGGCCCCCTTTGGCCTGTTCTTTTGGGTACTTTTCTTGCAGGAGCAAGAAAAGTGCCGCCTTCGTTTCTTTCGCTGGTGAAAGAAACGTATCGCTTTCGTCCCCTTGCAAGGGGAAAACATTTTACACCAGCGGGCCGTTCTTACTGGGCAGCTCTATGGTAGCCTGGCCGGACTCATAGGTCTGGCCGTCAATCGTATCGCACCAGAAGGCCAGCTTGATATAATGCTTGCCGTCCTCGCAGAATTTGTCAAAGACATAGGACTTGGTCCACACCACGTCCCGCTCCAGGCCGTGAATCAAAATGGGCTTGCCGGCCTTTTCCGGGACTACGGAGAGGAAGTCCACGGCGTTGGGGGAGGCGGGAACGGTATAGCCGCGGGTGGCCAGGCTGTCCGGAGACATAATGCCCCACTTGATGTTGACGAGCTTCCCATAGTCGCCCATAAAGTTGTTCAGGTGCCGGAGGACATAGTCCCGGACCATGAAGTTGATGAACATGAAGCGGTGGGACTCTTCCTCCTGGGGCAAGTCCACGCTCCGCTGTCCGCCGCCGAACTCCTCGCCGTATTTAATCTCCATCTTGGGGGCCTCGGGCCAGGCATCGGTGCGGTTGGGCATACGGTAGATGCCATTTATTTTGGAGCGGTACATGGTCTTACGGAATTCCGGGTCCTCAATTTCCCGCCGAAGGGTGCGGGTTCCTCCGTTGCCCATCCCCAAACGGTAGGTGGGCTCCACTGCGTCGTCCACGGGGCCATCCAGGGTCTCCGCCGGCCGGAAGCCGATGGGCACATCTTCCCAATAGGGGGTGTTGGGGCCGTTGCGGACCTCGTTTTTCCAGATGGTGAGAATCTTTTCCCAGTCCGCATCGGTGTAATAGTGCTCCTCCCGGACATCCCAGCCGGGGGCAATCCAGAACACATCGTCCGGGCTCTTGTCTGCCGGATTTGCATAGGACTTGAGATTTTCCATGCTGCGGAAGGAGAGCTTATAGACAAGCTCGCCCCGCTGGTTATAGACCGAGCCGTCCGTCTCGATGGCCATGGAGCGGAACTCCGAGCCCTCCTTGGGGGTACAGTCGATGAGATGGCGCTCATCCACTACCAGGTACAGCGTATCCCCGGCGTAAACCGGGTTATAGAAAGAAATCTCATGGTTCAGCCCGGAAACCAGCAGGAAATCCCGGGCCTGCTCCGGGTAGGCCTTGATATAACTGTCGTCGTGGGCGCCAATGGTCGGAAGCCCGGGGAGGGACCGGTAGCCCAGGCTTTTGGCATAGTCCTCGTCATTGTATACCGGGTTGAAGGGGTCATACTTCAGGGCATTATAGCGGAGCATCTCCTCCGTATAAGTTTGCGTCGCCACGCCGGGGGTGTCTGCGGGCAGGGTGCCCTCCCGAATGGCCTGGACATTGATAGGTCCCCGGTCCCGGAGGGCCTGGTCCTCTTCCAGGTACTTTTTCAGCCAGGGCTTCTCCCGCTCCGTGTAGATGCCAGGATAAAAAGTGGTGAATTCTTTCATAATCCGGCAGTTCTCCTTTCAGCATTTTGTGCAGATTGCTTCCAGTATACCAACCCGGCGGGAATTTTACAAGCTGTCACACGCACTTTTTTCCACAACTTCCGCAGATTCCGCTTCGGCGCGCCGGCCCCGCTTCATGGCGTCCACCAGCTGGGCCAGGGCCCCGGCCTCCTCAGCCGTCAGCCCGTCGGTGTGAATTACGCCGCCGCGCCCCTCCCCTTCCGGGAACAGCAGGGCGTCCAGGGAGATGTCCAGCAGGACCACGGCCTTGAACAGCACCTCTAGGGAGGGCTTACGGTGCTCACTCTCAATATGCTTCAGATGGGAAGGGGTAATGTTCAAAAGCTCTGCCAGCTTCTCCTGGGACATGTGGCGGTTCATCCGCGCCTCCCGGATGGCGTTTCCCAATTTACCGCGTTCCATAATAGGCTCTTTCAGCTCCCTTCACCGTTAGCATAAAGAGAATACTCCCTCTTGACAATTCTCTAATTGAGATTTATATTATCTCTTATAGAGATTTTTATGCAGGGATGGGGCGCAATGGAGCAACAGCCGAAGCAAAATACAATCTCCGCACCGGCTGTCCTCCGGCTCTGCCTGGCCGCAGCGGCGGCTGCGGGCATCTGCGGCTTCGCCCTGCCCTATTTTCACGGCGCCGGGGCCTGGAGCGGCTTTGCCCTGGCCCTGGGCTGGGCAGGATTCAGGGCCCCCGACTGTCTGCTTCTGGCGCTCACCGCCCTGACGGCGGCGGAAATTTCCCTCCTCTTTCCCGGCAGCGCCGGAGCCTTCTGCCTGTTTTCCCTGGGGGCACTGTGCTTTCTCGCCCTTTTCCCGGAGGCATCTGACGGCCTGCTTGCCGCCTGGACAGAGGCAGGTATCCTGGGCCTGGGCTGGAAAGTCAGCACAGGGGCGGCCCTCCTCTCCTTTGCCGGCGGCCTCGCCCTTTGCTTCCTCCAGTCTCCCTGAGACACGAAAAAACCGCTCCGGAAATTTCCGGAGCGGTTTCTAGCTTGTCACAAAAGTCCCTGGCGGGTCTGTTGTGACGCGCTTTGCCGCCGGGCATTTTCAAGTGTCAAAATGCCGCTTCGCTCAAAAAGCCCTGATTTCTCAAGGCTTTTTGACGGCGGCTAATCTAATTCGAGGTGGGCCTTGCCCCCTCGAGCTCC
>CAZRNK010000349.1:0-2723 GCA_964601435.1 uncultured Oscillospiraceae bacterium
ACCCCTACGCCCAGCTCTTCAAGACCCTGAGCAATTTCAATACGCGGACCTAAGATGTCATCCATCATTGCCACATCTACATTGGCGTTTATGATCTCGCCGATTTCCACATAGTCCCGGCCTGCAGCTCTGGCCAAAGCTTTCTGCGCAAATGTCATACCCATTGCGTTACACCACCTTTGATATAAAACCCGGCGCGGGCGGGCAAAACCGCCCGCGCGATCCCTGTTCCGGCCCTAGTCCAGTCGGCTGCGGATAAACTGCTCAAACTCCTCCAGGATTTCCTCGTTGCTTTTTTCTCTGTCGTCCATCAGCAACCCATACATGGGCGGCTCCGGAATCCCGCGCTCCTGGATAGCCTTCTGCAGTTCTTCCGTATAGATACCCGGGCGGGGGAGCAGGCTGCGCACTGGCTCCTCGGGATGGCCGCCGCCATTTTCATAGTGGCTGGACAACGTCAGGCCGCAGGTCGGCGAGCCGTCGCATACCAAGATGGCCAGCACTTTATAGCCGATGATGGCATAATTCTCCATATAATCAACCATCTGCTCTGCATTCTGCCGGCAAAAATGTCGGAAGCCCGCGTGGTTGTACAGCTCCCGGGAATGCCACCACCGCTGGCATCCCATATACAGGACTTCCGGGCAAGGCATTTGGATCAGTCCAACCCCGTATTTGTCCAGCGTCTGCACGACCTGACTGAACATACCCGGATAACGTGCAAACTCCTGTACTTTGTTGCAGGCATTGAGCAGACAATTGGATATAAACACGATTTTTTTGGAACGGGCATCCTCATTGCGTTGGGACATACAGCACTCTCCTTCCCACCCGGGATGGGCATCTCATTTTACGTCGTTGACAAGCTCCATCAGCTTGGCCATATCCGGCTGGTTCTCCAAGTCATTTACGAAGTCAATGACGGCCTCTGTGCGGGTGCTGTCGCCATAGGTGCGGTTGGCAAGATAGCGGAACTTGTTGACTACATCCTCATAGGAAACCGGGTTGCGCCAGTCGCCCTTGGGATCGTCCACCGTGGCGGAGTACTTGGTGCCGTCCTTCATGGTAATGGTCACAGCGCTGGAATAATGGGCCGGATACCGGCGCTCAAACTCTTCGTCCATCTCCACGCTGGTGGCGGCAATCAGGCGCTTGACCAGCGGATCGTCAATGTAATCCACATTCAGCTCATCCACAGTGAACTTGCCGTTGATGAAGGCAATCGCCGCCTGATAAGGCATGCTGAACTGCAGGTCAACGATGTTGCGCGGCGCCCACTTGCAGGGCTCTGCCAGCAGATGCATGGTGTACTTGGAGGAAAGGATATCAATCTTCTCGATCTGCTCTGGGTCGGGATGATATTTCTCTACGATCTCCAGGCAGGCATCCAAGTGGCCGCCGGAGTAACGGCAGCAGGGATAGACCTTAATGCTGGACTTAGTAAAGGTCCAGTCCTTGCCCAGTCCCTCTGTGATATACTTGGAATCATAGTGATCCTGATAGGAATAGGCATGGAGCAGGCCGTCCTTGCTTTCAAAGATATCGGACGGGCCATTGAAGCCCTTCTGGGCCATACGGGCTGCAATGATGGCGTTCATAGCGGGGTGCCCGGCTTGCAAACGCTTGGTAAAGGATCCCTCGGTGTTCCAGGCCATCAGGCCGGCCACCATGCTGCCTGCAATGCCCTGGGCATAAATGGTTTGCTGCACATCCAGGCCCATTAACTTCGAAGCAGAGACGGCGGCGCCCATGGTACCGCAGGTGCTGGTTGGATGGAATCCCTGGTAGTACATATCTCCCAGGTAAGCAGTACCCATGCGGCAGACAACCTCGTTGCCTAGGGAGACGGCCTCAATGTATTCCTTGCCGCTCTTATGGAGCATCTCGCTCAGCGCCATGCTGGCAGGGAATGTCGCAGGAGATGGGTGTGCATTGGACTCGTTGTGGTCGTCCACAAAGTCCAGACCGTAGCACTGGATAGCGTTGGCAAACGCAGCGTTGGGCGCGGCTACCTTGTCTTTGCTGCCCACAATGGTGGACTCCGGAGGACCAGCCAGCTCCTCAGCAACCTCTCGGGCAATCTGACTGGAGATCACATCGCGGGTTCCCAGCATGGAGGCCAGGACATCCAGCGTCAGGGTCTTGGCTTTCACAACAGCTTCTTCAGGCAGATTCTCGAATTTCGTGTTTACAGCCGTCTCGGCAATCTGGGTAGCAATTGTCTTACTCATATTCTTTTCCTCCTAACAATTTAAATTTTACTTATACTCTGGATTTGCGCACATATACTTGGCCATCCAAAAGGGTCCGGGCAGTGCGGAGAATTGCGGCCGTCTTCAAATTGAACTGGCCCTGCGAGATTTCCAGCTCTGATACCACCGGAATCACGCCGGCTGGATGTCCAATCTGAATTTCCCGATTTTCCCTGCCCCGCTCACTCAGCACCTGGTACACAATGCTGCCCGGCACCCGAGCGGCTGCGCCCATGCATACTGTCCCGGTAACAGGGTGGGTCTTATGCATCCGCTGCATGAACAGAAGCCTGCTTACAATATCTATATCCCCGGCCTCAACAGTCTTGCCGTCAAAAGTGCGATAACCGGCAGATGGAGAAACTATAGCGAAAAATGGAGAATAAGGGCAGTTTTCACGGGACTTCTCCCAAGTATCTGTCAGGCCAATCCGCTCGGCACACCGTCCTCGGATTTCCTCAATGCGGGCCA
>CAZRNK010000350.1:0-2719 GCA_964601435.1 uncultured Oscillospiraceae bacterium
GCGCTTCTTTGGGCTCCACCCGTTTCTTTCGCTGCTGAAAGAAATGGGTGGAAAACTTCTTTTGGATACTTTTCTTTCGCTGGAGAAAGAAAAGTATCATATATTCGCATTCTCATTCTGGGAAATGGAAAGGGGGACGGCATTGGTAGCCGTAAAATAAAAATCCCCAGTATTTTACCCTGCGCTCATTGTATCTGCCGCGCCCAGAAGTCAATGGCGTTGTGAATCCAGCCCTCGGCTACAGTCCCCTCGCCAAGCCCAATGCCGTGGGGAAGCCCCTCGAACACCTCGATTTCTGCATCTGTACCGTTGGCCTGAATGCGCCGCACCCGCTCCTCCATGGTACGGTAGGAGGCGATGCCGTCGCTGGTGCCCACGCAGCAGTAGGTGGGCGGCTCGTCCCCAGTCACTTCGGAGAGGCCGGTGTACTGCATGATGACCGCCGCCGGGCGGGGATAGGCCTGTTCGCCAAAGGCCTCGGTGCCATATGTTCCAAGCCATGCCGCCATTCTGCCTCCGGCGGAGCCGCCCCACAGGGAATAGTCCGTCATATCAATGTCCAGTTCCTCCGCGTGTTCATGCAGAAAGGCAATGGCCCGGGCCAAATCCTCACAGGCAGTTTGGGCGCCGGGGCGGTAAATCAGGGCAAAGGCGTTGTACCCCTGCCTGGACAGCTCCAGGGCGTGGGGGAAACTGTCCTGCATGGCGCCTACATAGACGAAGCCGCCCCCGGCATTGCAGATGGCGGTCTTCGCACCCGGTTCGCCCCGGAAGAAGAACAGGCCGGTGTCTTCCTTGTCCGGGTCCGCCGCCTTCTCTTCGTCGGTGTATATGTCGTAAAAGACCGTATCGCCGGCAGCGGCCCGCTCACCCAGGAAATTGACGATTTCCACTGTCTTGTCCGGGTTGACGTCATTGTACCAGACCAGAATATCGCCCACATCTGCCAAAGTCAAATTATCTGAAATGGCTCGGTCCACCGGGAACAGCAGCCGGCCATAATCCCCAAAGACGGGATTGCTGATTACATCCTGCACCCGGGTTTCGCCTGTCACGGGTTCAAATTCCAACCGGGTACCCCCTTCATCTCCGAAAAACTGCTGCAGGGCATGGTATAGATACCGCTCACAGGCGTCGATATCGTGCCGGCCGCCCTCTATGATGGCGTAGTGGAGGTTCTGCGCGGTAAACAAATCCCGGCCCAGCATCTCCTGAATCTGGCTGTCCGTCTGGTCCCAGATGGGGTCGTCCGTGCCAATCCCCTGATAAATATAGAAGTCATCTGCATCCCAGCCGCCGTCGGAGACCACCTGCTCCAGGTAGTCAACTGTCTCCACCGGCTGGTACAGCCCGCCGTAGGTCCCCATGATCCAGCAGTCCCCGCTCATGGGCACGAAGTATTTGATGTAGTCCAGATTGTAGATGAACTGATACCAGGTGGTGACTGCACCCAGGGAGAAACCGCCGAAGGCCCGGTGCTCCCGGGAGGCCTGAAGTCCCTCCTCTGTCACTTCCTCCGCATAGGTGTGATAGCGGCTCTCCACGAAGGGAATCAGGTTTTCCCGTAAATCCCGGTGGAACACGGACAGTTCCTCCACCGACCGGGAGAAGCTCTGGGACTGATTTCTCGCGTCGAAGGTGGCGCACACCACGATTACTGGCGGAATATCCCCGTTTTCGACCATGTGATCCAGCATGGGGACAATCCCGCTCTGAGCCGTGTTGAAGAAATCGCCCGCCGTCATGGTCCAGCCATGCATCAGGTAGAGGACGTCATATCGTGTCTCCCCATCCGTTTCATCGTAGCCGTAGGGCAGGTACACATAGGCGGTCTTTTGAATGGCGGGCTCTGAGGCGTTCGTGTAATCCCGGCTGTCATAGGTGATTTCCACCACTTGACCGGGGCGGTCGGAAGGTGCAAAATATTCATCCGGTACCGCACTGATATACTCGGTTGGCGCCTGCGGCGTGGAATCCGCTTGGCTTATATCTTCCCCGGCCTCCGCCGCCTGGGTGGCCTGTGCCGGCTGGGTCTGGGCCGTACCGGTCTCGCTGCGGCACGCTGCCAGGCCCAGCAGCGCCAGCGCCATCAATCCAGCGAAAAGAAATTGTTTCATTTTTTATATTACCTCTTGCGGAAGCGAAATCTGCTGTTCCCATTCAAAATGGCCGGCGGGCAGGACCTGGCATGGTTTTCAGACCCTGCCCGCTGCTTCAAAGGGCACGTTTATTCGTGGATTTTCATCTGATGGAGCATCTGAACGAACTTGGGGTCGCTGTGATTGACGATTTCGCTGTGGCCGATGTCCAGCTTGGCGATTTCGGCCATATCCTCGTCACTGAGGGTAAAGTCCCAGATGGACAGGTTTTGCTCCATGCGCTCCTTGTGGACGGACTTGGGGATAACGGTGACGCCCCGCTGCACATTCCACCGCAGAGCTACCTGGGCGGCGCTTTTGCCGTACTTCTGACCAATGGCGGTCAGAACGGGGTGGGTGAAAATGCCGTGGTTGCCCTCAGCGAAGGGACCCCATGCCTCGGGCTGGACGCCGTACTCCTGCATCAGTGCCAGGGCGTTCTCCTGCTGGAAGAAGGGGTGAAGCTCCACCTGGTTGACAGCGGGTTTGATTTCCACGGTCTCGCACAGGTCAGCCAGCCGGTTGGGATAGAAGTTGCACACGCCGATGGCCCGGAGCTTGCCGGCCTTGTACGCCTCTTC
>CAZRNK010000351.1:0-2704 GCA_964601435.1 uncultured Oscillospiraceae bacterium
AATATTATCTGGTCCTATTTTGCCAGCGACTACCCCTGGACCCGCCTGGGCTACACCTATGACTGGAGCGGCGGCGACTCGGAGTACGGGCTGACGGAGTTCCTCGTCTTTGACGGGGACAAAACGGAAATTGCCTTTACATATACGACGGCAGAATTTGTTGTGTGGCTCTCTGAGCAGGCACAGCAGTGAAATGCAGCAGAGAGGAGTGCATACAGAAAAATGGCGGAAATTCGATGTGACAATACACGGCCCTGCCCCTGTACATATGACTGCCCGCGCCACGGAAAGTGCTGTGCCTGCGTGGCCCACCACCGAGACCACAATGAGGGGGTGCCGGGCTGTTTCTTTTCCAAAGAGGCGGAGGCCACCTACGACCGGAGCGTCGAGGCCCTGGCCCGGGACCGCGGTATCCTTCAATAAGCGCTCGAGGTACAAGGCAATATGGCAGAGAAGAAAAGGACGCTGAAAAAACAGGAACAGGCGGTGCCGCTGGACGCCGGCGGCATTGACAGCCTTTCCACGCTGTCAGTCATGGCGCTGACAGAGGTGGCGGTGGACCGGAAGGACATTATTCGGCTGCGCCTGGCCATAGAGGATGTGCTGGGCCTGTGGCAGGGCGGCCTGGAGGCGGGGGCAATCTGCACCTTCCAGTGCGGTACCCGCCTGGGGCGGCCCTATATCCGGATTTCCGTCCCGGGGCGGAAGATAGACCCCGGCGAGGCGGAGGGGGAAGACGCCGCCGGCGGGACCCTCTATTCCCGCCTGATGGCCCAGGCGGGGCTCTCCCTGATATACGATTACAAGGATGGGCGCAACATCCTCTCCCTGTATCCGCCCAAGCCCAGACGGATGGGCTCCCTGATGCAGCTGCTCATCGCCATTGCCGCAGCGGCTGCCTGTGGCGGTGTTTGCCTGCTGCTCCCGGATGGGGTGCAGAGCGCCGCCAGCGCGGTGATTGACCCGCTGTTTTCCGCCATGATGGGCCTGCTGCAGACCCTGGCCGGTCCCATGATTTTCCTGAGCATCTGCTGGGGAATTGTGAGCATGGGGGATGTAGGGGTGCTGGGCAAGATTGGAAAGACAATTGTCCTCCGGTTTCTGGCAGCCATCTATATCATCACCATCCTCACGGCAGTGTGCGTGGTCTGGTTTTTCCATGGCGCAGGCGGCGCCGGCGCCGGGGACAGCAGTGCCATTGCCCAGATTTACAGCATGCTCCTGAGCATTGTGCCCACCAATATCGTCACGCCCTTCCAGGAGGGGAACACCTTGCAGATTATTTTTATGGCGGTCTGCGTGGGCCTCACGCTGCTTTTGCTGGGGGAGAAGGTGCCGGCTGTCTTTACCTTTGTGGGGCAGGTGAACACGGCTGTTCAATTCATGATGGAGACCCTCAGCAAATATATGCCTCTCTTTATTTTTGTGAGCCTGACTTCCCTGATTCTCTCCAACGCCCTCAGCGGCCTGGAGGGGGTGGTCAAGGGCGTTGTGCTCAGCTCGGTGGCCTGCGTTATCTGGCCGGCGCTTTATGTCCTGGTGGCAGCAGTGCGGCTGCGGGTTTCTCCGGCTTTGCTCTTCAAAAAGCTGTTGCCAACTTACCTGATTGCCCTGACCACAGCCTCCTCCTCGGCGGCGCTTTCCACCAATCTGGAGACCTGTGAGCGGCGGCTGGGCATCTCCGAGCGCATTACCCGCTTTGCGGTTCCGCTGGGACAGGTGGTGTTCAAAACCGGCGGGTCCGTGGGCTTTTTCATCATCTCCCTGGGGCTGGCGGAGTATTACGGTCTGGCCATGCCGCTATCCTGGGTGGTGACGGCGGTGCTGGTGTCGGCCCTGGTGGCCATCGCCACCCCGCCGGTGCCTGGGGGATTTATGACCAGCTGCACTGTACTGCTGTCTCAATTGGGCATCCCCACCGAGGCCGTGGCCCTGGTGGTGGCGGCCAACGTGATTTTGGATTTCTTCATGACCTCCTGCGGGATTTCCAGCCTCCAGTCGGAGCTGCTTCTGGCTGCCAACCGGCTGGGCATGCTGGACGAGGGGCTGCTGAGAAAGGAGTAAGGGGTATGAAAATGAAAGGTGTAAGGCGGCTGCTTGCCCTGCTGTGGGCGCTGTGTCTGGCTGCGGCGGTTTTTGCCGCGCCGGCCCTGGCGGCACAGGAGGAGACGGGGGCGCGCTTTGAGACGCTGGACGACTTTTCCGGAGCCATTGTCGGAATCATGACCGGCACCATCCATGACCAGACCATGAGCGCCCTGGTAGACGGTGTGAACTACCGCTATTTTGACGACGTATCCTCTATGATTCTGGCGCTCCAGACCGGGGTGATTGACGCCATGGTGACGGACCTGCCCCTGGCCCAGCTGGCCGTGGCCCGGCAGCCAGAGCTGGCTATTTTCCCCGAGTCCCTGGCCCCGGACAGCTACGGCCTGGGCCTGCCTAAAGACAGCCCCCTCACCAGCCAGGTGAGTGCCATCATTGAGCGCTACCAGTCCGACGGGACCCTGGACGCGCTGGCGGAAAAGTGGATGGGGGCAGACGAGAGCGTCAAGGTCATTGACATCGGGGAATACGATGCCCCCAACGGCACGCTGCGCTATGCCCACGATTCCTCTACGGAGCCCATGAGCTATGTGGGCGACGGGGGCGAGTCCCTGGGCTATGAAGTGGAGCTGGTGGCCCTCATTGCCAAGGAGCTGGG
>CAZRNK010000352.1:0-2693 GCA_964601435.1 uncultured Oscillospiraceae bacterium
GAAGTGTTCATCTTGTTATTGCAATTTGCGGAAAAACAAATTTGCGGTATTCCTTGAAAGCATTCTTTTCACCTCCAAAACCAGAATACCATTATTCCCCTAAATTTTCTTCTCAAATATGGACATTCAATTTTGAAATACATTTTCCAGCGCAAGCACATCCAAAATCCCGCAATTTAGGGCTTTGCAGATACGGACCAGCGTCTCCGCGCTGATGTTTTCTTTTCCTAGGTTGGCAATCCTATTTGTGGTAAGACCGGCGGCAATCCGCAAGTTCTCTTTCCGCACATTGTGCGCAACCGGCCGTAAGCTGCGTCTTAGAGGGAGGCGGCGCGCTGCGGCCCCGCTTTATCCAGGGCGCAAGCCCGGCGAATCGACGCTGGAGACAAATTTTGTTTGCCTCCTTCAGCACCGGCGCAACCAACTGCGACTTACAGGGGGATGTCCAGAGGGGCCCGGCATTGGTGGCCGGGCCCCTCTGGCGGCGTTTCTTTTGGATACTTTTCTTTCGCTGGTGAAAGAAAAGTATCGCCCTCCATCCCGTCCGCAGGCGGAAAATGTTCTTTTGGGTACTTTTCTTGCAGGGGCAAGAAAAGTACCGCCTTCGTCCCCTCGCAAGGGAAAAACTTCTTTTGCGGCCTTTTCTTAAAAGGTAAGAAAAGCAGGCTTAGGCCCGTTCCTGCAGATTGCGGACAATGCTCCAGGCAGAAAGGGCCAGCATGCCGCCGCAGCCGGTAAATATGAGCTGGTAGGCCAGGGGCATACTGTCGGCCAAGGTAATCAGGCAGAAAAAGGCCGCCAGACAGCAGAAAAAGGCGCAGTGCCGGGGCCGGGGCCGGCCGAAGGCGTAGCCGGCCAGGTAGTAGTAGGCCAGAGTACAGGCGGCAATGGCCAGAAACTCAAAGGCGATGGCCCAGATAATGGGATTGGAGGACTCCTCCTTATAGGCGACAATGAGGAAAAAACAGAACATGGCCGTCGGGACAAAAGTGCACAGCCGAATCATGCCCTCCCCGCTTTTGCTGGCGGGAATCGCACCGGCGAGAACGGGCAGGGAGACTGCCGTGGCCAGGACCAGAATGCCCAAAATCCGGGTGAGGACGGGAAACGCTGTCCCGCTGGCGCCGGCCAGGAGCAGAATGCCGCCTACAGCTGTAATCAGCGCGAAGGCGCAGCCCAGCACCGGCACAGCAATGGTGTGCCCATTCAGCGCAGAGGCATAATCCGGATACGCCGCGTAGCGCCGCAGGCGGAGCGCCAGGATGAAAAGCCCCACTGCAAAGGCCAGGCAGACCAGAACCAGGCACACGCTCAGGCCGCTGCCGGGGGTATAGAGTCCCGTGTCCACTTCGGGGACCACCAGTCCCTGGAGCCAGCGGACAAAGGTGCCCGCCGCGCCGAACACACAGGTATAGCCAATGAAAAACCAAGCATATTTTCGCATATTTGATACCCTGTCCCAATAAAATTTGATAGTGCTCTTTATTGTATACCTCTTTTTTGTCAGCGTCAACCCGAACGGGAGGGTTCCTATGCGAAAGACTTTTTTTACATCCCTGGGCCTGGTGCTCCTGGCCCTGTGCCTGCCGCTGCTGTTTCTGGGGGCGGGGACAGACGTATCTGCGCCGGAGACGGAGGCGCCGCCGGATACCCAGCCTCCGGACGCTCCTACGGCCAGTCCGGAGGCGTCTGCCCTGCCCCAGGCCGCGGCGGGAAGCGATGCCGCCATCATTTTTACTGCCAGCATGGATGGGGAAACCGTAACGGTGGATATGGCCAGCTACCTGCCTGGGGTGGTGGCGGCGGAGATGCCCGCCTCCTTTGAAGCGGAGGCCCTGAAGGCCCAGGCCGTGGCGGCCCGGACTTATATTCTGTACTGTATGGGGTTGGAGAAGGAGGCCCACCCCGATGCGGACGTGTGCGGCGACAGCGGCTGCTGCAAGGCGTATCTATCTGAAGTGGCGCTCCGGGAGCGGTGGGGGGACAATTTTGACACCTATTGGGCGGCGATTCGCGCGAGCGTGACGGAGACGGACGGGCTGTATCTCACCTATGAGGGGTCGGCCATCCAGGCGGTCCACTCCTCCTCGGCGGGGCAGACGGAGGACAGCGGCAGCCTCTGGGGCGCGCTGCCCTACCTGACCAGCGTGGAGAGCCCGGAGACGGAGGCGGATGTGCCGGGGTATATTTCCACGGTGGAGGTCTCCCCTGAGGACTTCCGGGAGACGATTCAGGGCTATTCCCCCGAGGCGGCTCTGGGAGAGGACCCGGCGGCCTGGGTGGGGGCGGCGACGGAGACGGCCGGTGGCCGGGTGGATACGCTGCTGGTGGGGGGCGTGGAAATCTCCGGACAGGCCCTGCGGAGCCTCTTTGGCCTGCGCTCCACGGCCTTTACCCTGGCCTATACAGGCGAGAGCTTCCTCTTTACGGTTACAGGCTATGGCCACGGCGTGGGCATGAGCCAGTATGGGGCCAATGTCCTGGCCCAGGGGGGCAGCTCCTTTGATGCCATCCTGGCCCACTATTACCCGGGAACTGTCCTGTGTGCCTGGCGCTGAAGCGCCAGAGCTCGCCCCTGCGGGGCGGCGTGCGCGTTCCTTTTCTTGCTCCTGCAAGAAAAGGAACAAAAAGAACTTTTTCCACCCATTTCTTTTATGGCAAAAGAAACCCCTTGATTGATAAAACCGTTGTGC
>CAZRNK010000353.1:0-2690 GCA_964601435.1 uncultured Oscillospiraceae bacterium
CTGGCCGTTTTATCCGAAGTCGTAGCCATAGTCCGGCCGGACGGCGATATCCAGCACCGCCGCCGCATCAAAGAGATGGAGGTACAAACTGCGCTGCCAGCGGAGCGTGCTCCCGTCGGGGTGGAGCCTGTCCATGCACACTGCGGCCATGCCCGAGCGGATGTTCACATAGGTCTCCACGCCTACGGAGCAGAAAATGCGAAAGCCCATGCCCTGCAGATACAGAAAGTCTGTGTTTTCCGTCTCGGCCACCCGGCCGCCATAGGGGTAGAGCAGGACTTTTACCGGCCCGACCAGGGAGCCCACCTCCTCCAGCCACTGCTCGGTGTCTGCGCGGATGGTCTCGCTGTCGGCCAGGCTGTAGTCAATGTAGTTATAGCCCTGGCTGGCAAAGGTCCAGCCCAGGGAGATGAGCTTATTGATGACCGGCTGGACCGCCTCGATTTCTTCCTCCCGGTTCTCTGCGCCGGACTGGGTGCTGTAGCCCAGGATGCCGGCATAGCCGGTAAAACCGATAATCCCCCGGGCGCCATTATAGGAGAAGTCCGGGTGGGCCGCGATAAAGTCCTCCAGGATGGTGATGCAGTCCAGCTCCCGGGAGACGACCTCATTGCCCTCCGGGTCGCGGCCCCAGCTGGCCAGCTCTCCCTCGTCGGTGACGATGAGCTTGTAGACGGTGCCGTTGTTGCGGTAGCTCTCGTAATAGCTCATGTCCTCAAAGGAGATGAGCAGCGGGGTTTTTCCCTCGGGGAGGTACAAGTCCTTTTTTTCCATAATGACCTGGCCCTGGTCCCCGGTCCCCTCCTGATAGAGGTCGTCTATATCCACCAAAATATACCCATTGGCATACAGGCTCTCTAAAATGGCCGTGTATTCCGAGACGGTGAGCAGGTTGTTGTCCAGGGTGCTCTCCATGCTGTCCCCATCGAAGGCCAGCTCCGGGTAGGCAATCAGGGGCCGGAAGAAAATATGCTCCGGGCTCCCCCGATAGAGGGTGAGGGACTCTTCCTCCGCTTCAGATTCTGTTCCAGTGTAGGCGTCCTCGCCCCAGCCCTCGTCGCTGATATAGCCTGCCGCGGCCGGAGTGGGCTGGGTCGCTTCCTGGGCGGCGCGCTGATGGTCGATGCGGAGGACGACAATGCAGACCACGACTGCCGCCAGGGCCAGCCAAATCAGGCGCTGGGCCAACGCCCCCGGCCGCCGGGGCGGCGGGAGCGGATTCTTTCGTATGTACATAAGAAAACTCCAAATCCGGGATGTGAGAAAGTTCGCGTTTGCACCGCCGGGTAAAAAAGACTTGCCGGGGGCGCTTACCAGCATTATAATGGCACCATGCCGAAAATGCAAGTGGGCGTCCCCGGCGGAGTTTGGGAGAGAAAAACAAACGGGGACCGCAAACTTTTCCGGCGGCCCCCGCCGCCCCGGCCTTGCTTCCAAGCAAATGGTCCGCACACCCGGCACTTGACCCGTATTTGATTTTGAAATGACCGCATATCCAAACAACATGGGTATTCATTCCGTATTCGAGCCGGTGTGTGACCATTCGCCAGAGATGCATATTGCATCGGCACCGGTCTGGAGCTTACGTCTCCTCTTCGCTGCGGATTTTCCTATACCGCTTTGCTGGACGATTCCTGAATCAGACAAACTGCCAAACAACCAGTAAGCCCTGCCGGCCCGTTTTCATCGGGTCCGAGTTTAGTATGGCACGCAGAAGCGAAAATACTGCAAGAAAATTTTTCTTTTTTTGATTAAAGATTGTCCCCTCTGAATACAATATAGAGAAAAGGCCGCCAGATGGCCTGTTTCGGAGGTTGTACAGGAATGTTCAAAAAGCGCCGCGCCCGCCGGGCCCATGCCGCAGAGGTAAAGAAGGCCCAGAACGAGCTGAAGAAAATCCGCATGGGCCTGGAGGAAGCCTATGCCCATTTCAATGAGACGGCGGATCCCGCCCTCATGGATGCCTATATTTTCGAAATCAATTCCCTGCAGGCCCGCTATGACCACGCCATTCGGAGCCTGAAGTCTCTATTTTTATAATGTATACCCAACGGAGGACCCTATGATAATCCTGATTCTGGCCGCTATTGCGTTTGTTTTGTTTTTGCTGCTCTTCCGCATCCTGCGCACGCCCATCGCCTGGGCGCTGAAGCTGCTTATCAATACGCTGATTGGCTTCGTGGCGCTGTTCCTTTTGAATTTCTTTGGAGACTGGGTGGGCATCTCCCTGGGCGTCAACTGGGTCAACGCGCTGATTACCGGCGTGCTGGGCCTGCCCGGGGTGGTGCTCCTGCTGCTGATTCAATACCTGCTGTAGCTTACATATGGATTTCGCGTTGCGGCGTCTGGAAAGGGACGCCGCAATGTTTTTTTAACCGGCCGGGGAAGCGGCGGGCATATCCGGCTGGATGCAGGGGAAATTCCGCGCTGCTGGATGGAAAAAAACTTGCGTTTCGGGGTGGATTCCGGTATAATACCGCCATCGTGCCCAGGCACGGGATACTTTCGCGTGAGAGGGAGGGTAGAGCCGGAACGCGATCTCTTGTTGAGCCCAAATGCGGGCTTGAAATTTTATAGCGCAGGGCGAAGCAGGCCCTGTAAGCCTTGCGGGGGCGCGTCCCCGCTGGTACTTGTGTAAAACAACATGAGAGTAGTAAAAGTAGACCGTTCGAACCAGTCTGGTTTTCCAG
>CAZRNK010000354.1:0-2686 GCA_964601435.1 uncultured Oscillospiraceae bacterium
AACGGCAACCGGTTCTGCAATGAGGTGTTTGGCGGCCCGGAGCTTGCCGGCCTTGTACGCCACTTCCATCGCGCGCCAGGCGCCAATATAGTCACCCATGGGCTGGTGGATCAGGTACAGGTCGATGTAGTCCAGCCCCAGCTTGTTGAGAGAAGTCGCGATGGCCGCCTTGGCGCCCGCATAGCTGGCGTCCTGCACCCACAGCTTGGTGGTGATGAACAGCTCCGCCCGAGGCAGGCCGCATTTGGCCACGGCCTTGCCCACGGCCTCCTCGTTCATATAGGCCGCCGCTGTGTCAATCAGCCGGTAGCCGGTGGCAACGGCGTCCAGCACCGCCTGCTCGCAGACTGCGGGGTCGGGCACCTGGAACACGCCAAAGCCCTCCAGAGGCATCTCTACACCGTTGTTCAGCTTGACTGTTTCAATCTTACGCATGGTTGTTGTTCCTCCTTAAAAACCTGATTTTGTTTTTTATGTGCAGGGGCTGCGCAACAGCCGGCAATGCTTTTTATATACAACTGTATACGGCCCCGCTGACCTCTCCTGAAACCGGGAAGGCGGCGGCATGGGCTGCCTGCGCTTTCAGATTTACGTGTGTATTTTTACGCTGTTGAGCTGCCTGGCGGTATAGAAACAGCGGTGGTCGATGATTTCACTGTGGCCGATATCCATGGCAGCGATGGTATCCATATCCTTCTCTGTCAGCGAAAAATCGAAGATGTTCATATTCTCCTTCATCCGCTCCTTGTGGACCGTCTTGGGGATGGTGGGGATATTTCGCTGGAGGTGCCAGCGAAGCATGACCTGCGCTGGAGTCCTACCGTGTTTCTCTGCAATTTTGGCCAGTGTTTTATGGTGGAAAATATCGCGCTGTCCCTCGGAGAAGGGGCCCCAGGCCTGGGGGATGACGCCGTAGTCCGCCATAACCCGCAATGCCTCCCGCTGCTGATAAAAGGGGTGAATTTCAATCTGGTTTACCATGGGCTTGACCTCGTGATTCATGCACAGGTCTACCAGCCGCTCCGGGGTGAAGTTGCTCACCCCGATGGCCCGGACCGCCCCTTCCTGATACAGCCGTTCCATGGCCCGCCAGGCACCGTAATAGTCTCCAAAAGGGTGGTGAATGAGATACAAATCGATGTAGTCCAGTCCCAAAGCTTCCCGCGAGCGGTCGAAGGCCCGCAGCGTACCATCATATCCGGCATCCTGCACCCAGAGCTTGGTGGTAACAAACCACCCGTTTCTGGGAAGGCCGGAACGCCGGAGCGCCGCCCCCACTGCCCGCTCATTTTCATAGGATGCTGCGGTGTCGAACAGACGGTAGCCCGCTTCCAGTGCGTCTGCCACACATTGCGCACACAGGGCCTTATCCCGAATCAGAAATGTACCGTAGCCAATCATGGGCAGCACTACACCGTTGGAGAGCGTTATATACTGCATGGTGCGAGCCTCCCTTCTGGGCTTTTCTATTCTGTATTGTAACTGTTTGGGGCCCGTAAGTACAGTATCAATTCTGCAGAGTACTATACGCACAATGCATACTCAACCTTGTTTTTGGCCCGGCATCCTGCTATAATAAAAAGGGTGATGGAGTATGATTGAAATTTACCAGCTGGAGCAGCTGCTGGCTGTGGCGGAATGCGGCACTTTATCAGGAGCGGCGGAAAAAGTGCATTTGTCGCAGCCGTCTTTGAGCAGGGCTATGCAGCGGCTGGAGGCGGAGCTTCAGGTGGCGCTGTTCGTCAGACGAAAAAACAAAATTGAGCTGAACGCCAATGGACAGATGGCGGTGGAATATGCACAAAAGATTCTGGGAGAGGCATATGATATGATTCGCCATATTCAGGCCTTTAACCGAAGCCAGCGTACAATCCTGGTGGGCTCTTCTGCACCGGCTCCCCTGTGGGAGATTCTTCCTGTACTGGGGCAGTTATACCCTGATATGACCATATCCTCCGAAATGCGGGAGGGCGAGGCCCTGCTCCAGGGGGTACGGGATGGCACCTATCAGCTGATTATCCTGCCATACGCCGTTCAGGAAGCGGGGATTTCCTGTATAAAATATGGAGAGGAGCACCTGTTCTTCTCACTGCCTCCGGCGCATCCGCTGTCGGGCAACAAGGGGTTGTATATGAAAGATTTAAACGGTGAAGGCATGCTCCTGCGGAACCAGCTGGGTTTTTGGGCGGATTTGACGCGGGAAAAGATGCCGGACACCCGTTTCCTTGTCCAGGAGGACACTGCCTTTGTTGAGCTGGTAAAGTCTTCTGCGCTCCCTTCTTTCACCACGGACAGAGTGATTCCGCAAGCGGGAAGCGACCAGAGCCGAATCAATGTCCCGATTTTAGATCCGGAAGCGAATGTGACGTACTATTGTTTCTATCAGACAGCAAATCGAAGTTTTCTTTGTGGTTTTCTGGATGCGGTCCAGCGGGAATAGACAGCTGCTTTGAAAAAGATGACCGAAAAAAGTTGATGGGAAGCGCCAAAATGACGCTTCCCATCAACTTTTCTGCTGTGTCAATTTTACGAATATGGAAAAGCTCTCTGGAAACGAACAACGAGTTTTTCGCGTCCTTTCCTGCGCAGCGAAAAAGTGCAGTCAATCAAATTCCCGCAGGCGGGTATACTGGCCGTCTGCCTCCTGGCAGTATACGCTTTCTGTATCCTTATCCAGAAGGGCGAA
>CAZRNK010000355.1:0-2683 GCA_964601435.1 uncultured Oscillospiraceae bacterium
TTCTGCGGCACGCCCGTTTCAGTGTGCTTCCTCTATTTCCCCAGCGCGGCCTCATAGACCGCCCGGACGGTCTCTTTCGTCGGGACGCCTTCCAGTTTTTTCTCCCCGTCTACAAAATAGGTCGGGACATAGTAGTAGTCCAGACTGTCGGCAAAGGCTGGCTCACGCAGCTCGTCCACCACCTGGATTGGCACACCGGCATAAGCCGGGTTTTCCGCCTTCAGCTCCTCCATGATGGCAAGGGCCTGCTTACAGAACGGGCAGCCCGCCTGAATCATCATGAGTACATTCCCCATAGGGCACCTCCTTTTTCTCTTTCGTCACAGCATCAAAGTGGCCTGGTAAATATTTTTCCCCCAGCTGGGCGCCGGGTCCTGGACGGTAAAATGTACCGGCACGCCGGCCGCCGCCCCGGCCACATGCATATTGGCCATGGCACAGCCCACGTCAATGCATTGGTCATAGGACAGCACCGGGTTTTTCAGCAGCACATGGGTGCGGAACAGATGGACTTTTCCGTCCACCGCCATAAACCGCACCGGCTGCCGCCGCATGGAGGTGGGAGCCAGGATGGCCGCCTCCGCCATATCCCGCCGGACGCCGGAGAGCTCGCCAATGGAGACTTTCTGCAAAGGCTTGCGGACAAAGTCCCCCGCCCCGGTGCGCTCCGGCTCCTGGGTATAGCCAAAGGCCAGGGCAATCACATAGGGCAGGGTGTCGGGAAAGTCCTCCGATATGGTGACGCCCCCCAAAAAGCAGGAACCCAGGCCCTGGCTCAGCAGGAACAGCGACGCCAGCTCCCCCAGATACCCGGTATTCTGGAGGGAATTGTATTTCCGCTCCGCCCGGAGGAGGAGGTAATGGGGCGCCTTAACGGCGATGCCCCGGGCGACGATTGGGAAAAACTCGTCATAGGGCAGGGTGTCAAAATTCCAGTCAATGTCCCCGAAGGGCACATTCTGCTCCGAGAGGAAGTCCACCAGGGCTTCCATGGTATCTTCGGGCACAGTCTTGTCCAGAAAATTGTGCACGCTCCGCCGGCGGGTGATATAGGGGTTCAGGGATGATAAATCCATCTCGCTCCATCCTTTCGTGTTTTGCCAAGATAGCGGTAGCAGATGCCGCCCAACAATGTTCCTTTTGGTGTTACTGTGTTTTTCTTTTGAGGTTAATTTGTTCTTCTAGGGTTAATTTCTTCCTGTAGTGTAACCGAAAATGCGCCGTTTGTCAAAACCTGCGGCCTGGCCCCGGCGGTTTTTGAAAAATAGAAAAATTTTACTGCTCTTTTCGTATAATTCCCGCTGCAACGGGGCATTCTAGGGGTGAAACCATCAACAAAAGGAGCGTATCTTTGATGATTATGGATAGAATTGCCCTAATTCTCGCCATCATCGGCGGGCTGAACTGGGGCAGTGTGGGCCTCTTCAAATTTGACATTGTGGCCTACCTCTTCGGCGGGCAGACCGCCACAGTGAGCCGGGTGGTGTACACCCTGGTGGGCCTTGCGGCCATCTGGTGTATCTCCCTGCTGTTTCGCCAGCGGGACACAGCCGGGGACAACGTGTAAGACCCCGCCTTATGATTACAGCCAGGGAAAGAGGTCCCCTTGCCTCCTTCCCTGGCTGTATTTTTCTTTTCCCCCGGCTGGAGGGACACTTTTCGCGCCCTTTTTTACAGTATACGGCTTAGAATATAGACAAGCCACTACGATACAAAGGAGAAATGCCCCATGCCCGCCACAGCCAAACGCAGTCGTGCCCGCAGCGCGGCCGTTGTCTATATCCCCATAGAGCGGATTGTCCCCAATCCTGTCCAGCCCCGGAAAACCTTTTCCCCCGCGGCCATGGAGGAGCTGGCCCAGAGCATCCGGGAATACGGCGTCCTGACCCCGCTGTCTGTGCGCCGGCGGGAAGGCGGCTATGAGCTCATCGCCGGGGAGCGCCGCCTCCGGGCCGCCCGCATGGCGGGGCTGGGGGAGGTGCCCTGTCTGGTGCTGGATGTGGATTTGGAGGAATCTGGGCTCATTGCCCTGGTGGAAAACCTTCAGCGCCAGGATTTGGATTTCATTGAGGAGGCGGAGGGCATCGCCCAGCTCATCCGGGTCTTTGGCATGAGCCAGGAGGAGGCGGCCCGGCGTCTGGGCAAGTCCCAGTCGGCGGTGGCCAACAAGCTCCGGCTTTTAAAGCTCTCCAGCGACGTCCTGGACACCCTGCGGCAAAACGGCCTCACCGAGCGCCACGGCCGGGCCCTGCTCCGGCTCCCCACCGGGGTGGAACAGCGGGCAGCGCTAGACGTGATTGTGGAAAAGAAGCTCACCGTCGCTGCCACAGACGCCTACATAGACCGCCTCCTGGCGGCCCCGCCCCCGGGGAGCGGGAAGCGGAAGCTCTTTGTGCTCAAGGATGTGCGGATTTTTCTCAACACCCTGTCCCACAGCCTGGACGTCATGAAGCAGGGGGGCATTCAGGCCGCCATGAAGCGCCAGGAGACGGAAAATGCCCTGATTTTGACCATTTCGATTCCCAAAAAGAAGTCCTGAAACAGGGACATACGGCCCCTGCGGCACTTTTCTTGGTTCTCAAGAAAAGAATTCAAAAGAAAGTTCTCCCCTTGCGAGTGGATGAGAGGCGATACTTTTCTTTTACCACCGAAAGAAACGAAGGCGGTACTTTTCTTGCTCCTG
>CAZRNK010000356.1:0-2672 GCA_964601435.1 uncultured Oscillospiraceae bacterium
CTGAGCCTGGCGGGGACCACGCCGGACCCGGTTTTCTTCCAGGAGATAGCCGCCCTGCTCCAGCTTCAGGACCGGCTGGACGCCTATCCTGCCACCCTCTCCGGCGGCGGGCAGCAGCGGGTGGCCATCGCCCGGGCCCTGATTGCCAAGCCCGCCATTTTGCTGGCGGATGAGCCCACCGGCAACCTGGACACCAAGAGCGGCCAGAATGTCCTGGGCCTTTTGAAGCTGTCGGTGGACACCTACCGCCAGACCCTCATTATGATTACCCACAACCTGGAGATTGCCCAGATGGCCGACCGCATCGTCCGCATCGAGGACGGCCGCATCCGCGCATAAGGGGGCCGCCGCCATGCTTGCAAACAACAATTTGCACATCTGCCTCACCCTGGTGCGCCGGGATTTCCGCTTCCACCGCATCAAGAATCTCATCCTCGTCCTGGCCGCCGCCCTGGTGACAGGGCTGTACACCTTTGTCTTTCTCCTGGGCGGGGCCGTGGAGGGGGCCTTCCTGCTCAACTACCAGTACACCTACGGCTCCACCAGCCACATTCTGTTCACCGGCCTCACGGAGCACCAGGCCGACGCCCTGGCGGCCCATGCCAATGTGCGCTCTGCTGTCCGCCTGAGCACAGTGGGGACCCTCTCTGACCCCATGATTGGGCAGCGCTCGGTAAAGCTGGCCGTCACGGACCGGGACTACGCCGAGACAGTGCTCTCCGTCCCCACCACAGGCCGGCTGCCTGAGTCGGCCGGAGAAATTGCCCTGGACGAATACACCATGAACTCCCTGGGCATCCTCCACGAAATCGGCGCGCCTGTCTCCCTCCAGTGGACGGATGCCGGCGGCGCTGTACACCAGAGCGAATTTACCCTCTGCGGCTGGTGGGCCAGCCCCACCAATTTCTCAGAGGCCTGCGCCTGGATACCATCGGAGAGCGCCGAGGCCCTGGCCCCGGATTATAACAGCGAAAACGCCCGCTCCGTCACCCTGGGCGTCACACTGCACCAGCCCCGGGATTTGGCACTTCAGGCGGAGGAAATGCTCGCCGACCAGGGCATCTCCGGCGTAAGCTATACCACAAACCTGGCTTATAACGACGCCCGCCGGGAGCAGGCCGCCGGACAGGCCCAGCGCTACTATGCCCCTTCTGCCCTGGTGCTCCTGTGCGGCTTTCTCATGCTCTATGGCATTATCCACGTGGCCTCGGAGCGGGACACCGCCTTTTTTGCCGGGCTGAAGGCCCAGGGTATGACGCCCCGGCAGCTCCGGCGCTTCCTGGCCGAAAAGGGCTGCGCTGTGGCTGTGCTGGGCCTCCTGCCCGGCTTCCTCCTGGGCTTTTTGTTAAACCTCGTGATTACCGGACGGGTGGTCATCGGCATGGACGAAAATCCCGCCCTCTTTTTCCTCTCCTGGCGGCCCTTTGCCGCGGCAGCGGCTGGCACTTTGCTTACAGTGCTCCTGGCCTATCTTCTCCCCGCTCTGCGGCTGAGCCGCAAGACGCCGGCCCAGGCCCTCCGCGGCACCGTGGCCGGGAGCGGACGGGGCCGCCGCCACGGCGACGGGCTTCTGACGCTGCCCCGCCTGGCCCTGCGCACCCTGGGCCGGGGAAAGGGCCACGCTGCTTTTTCCATTGCATCCATGCTCCTGGCAGTTCTCCTGCTCACGGCGGAGTGGCTCCAGTATGTGAGCTATCAGGAGGACATCTATCTGGCAGCCCTCTCCCCCTGGGACTATACCATAGCAGACGGCTCGGCTTATCTGTCCGTCCAGCGCTACAACCAGGACAACCGCTTCATCACCGATGAGACTGTGGAAACCCTGCGCGCCCGCCCGGAGGTCACCGCCGTGAGCACTGTAAAAACCCGGGAGGTGTCCCTCACCGCCTCCGACACGCTGCATCAGCGCATCGTAGACTATTACAACCAGCCCTATGACGAGACCATGACCCTCCGGGAGTCCCAGGCCGGGTATCCGGACTGGGTCGCCGGCCTGGACGCCTTTACGGAGACGGGGACATACACCGCCGTTGTAGTGGGGCTGGACGGGGCCTATTTGGATTACGTGCTGGAAAACTGCCCCTTCACCAGCGGGGAATTTGATGCAGAGGCCTTCGAGAGCGGGGACTATGTCCTCGCCGGCGGTGCCTACCGGGAGGGCATCTCCTCCCCGGCCGCCGGGGAAATACTGGAGCTGGCGGGCGAAACCTTTACGGTGCTGGGCTCTGTAATGCACGACAACACCTACCTGAGCGGCTCCAACAGCCTGAAAGCGGCCTTCACCCTTTACTATCTCCTGCCGCTGGACACCTTCAACACCCTTTTTCCCGGCCAGGGCATCCGCTCTCTGGCTGTGGACATCGATTCCAGCCAGCAGGCAAACTTTGAAGATTATCTGGACGAGATGGAGCAGGGCCTCTACCGGGGCGTCGCCATTACCCGCCGCAGTGAGTATCAGGAGTATTTCCGGAACTCCCGGCTCAACGAGGTGATGGTGGAGGGCATCGTGGCCGCTGTACTCACGGCCATTGCCATTTTGAACTTCATCAACCTCCTGGTTACCAAGGCGGTGCGCCGCCGGCAGGAATTTGCCGTCTACCAGAGCCTGGGCATGACCGCCGCCCAGCTCCGCCGCCTCCTGCTCCTGGAGGGCGTATTCTACGCACTGCTGA
>CAZRNK010000357.1:0-2671 GCA_964601435.1 uncultured Oscillospiraceae bacterium
ATTTTTATTTTTCCCTTGCAAACGCAAAAATAGGCTTGACAAAGTTATTAGCAGGTGCTAACCTGTATTTGTTAGCGTGCGCTAACACTATATTTTGCCCATGAGTTTGTCAAAATTAACTCGCGGCACTGAAATTCTTTATAAGCAGGTGGGGTGAAGATGATGCCTTTATCCATGGCAGAGCCGGGCGAAGAGACCATAATCAAGCGGATTACAGGTAAGGCAGAGACCCGGCAGTTTTTAGAAAACCTTGGCTTTGTAGTCGGCGGCACAATTACAGTCGTCTCTGAAATAAATGGGAATCTGATTGTAAACGTCAAGGACTCCAGAGTTGCCATCGGTCGCGATATGGCGAACAAGATTTTAATCTGAGAGGGAGGAAACAATGCTGTGAACACGCTGAAATCGGTGAAATGCGGCGCAACTGTAACCGTTAAGCGCCTGCATGGCGACGGCGCTGTCAAACGCCGCATTATGGACATGGGCATTACCAAGGGTACGGAGATTTATGTCCGAAAAGTTGCACCCCTTGGAGACCCGGTAGAAATCACAGTGCGCGGCTATGAGCTGAGCCTGCGCAAGGCGGACGCAGAGATGATAGAAATCGCCTAGCCTGGCTGGATAGCCACACCCGGCAGGAAATACTGCTTCAATTTTTCAGAAAGAAGGATTGTATATGGATGTGAAAATTGCCCTGGCCGGCAATCCGAACTCCGGCAAAACTACGCTGTTTAATGCCCTGACCGGCGCAAACCAGTTCGTTGGAAACTGGCCAGGCGTTACGGTGGAGAAGAAAGAGGGGAAACTCAAAGGGCACAAGAATGTGGTCATTATGGACTTACCGGGTATTTACTCCCTGTCTCCCTACACGCTGGAGGAGGTTGTGGCCCGGAACTACCTGATTACTGAGCGCCCGGACGCGATTTTGAACATCGTGGACGGCTCCAATTTGGAGCGGAACCTCTATCTCAGCACCCAGCTCGCGGAGCTGGGGATTCCCATGGTCATAGCCATCAACATGATGGACGTGGTCAAGAAAAACGGCGATAAAATCAACGTAAAGAAGCTCTCTGAGGAGCTGGGCTGCCCGGTGGTGGAAATTTCCGCGCTGAAGGGTACCGGCGTAAAGGAGGCGGCCAGCCAGGCTGTGGCCGCTGCGGAGTCCGGGGAGAAGATGATTCCCCGCCATACCTTCTGCGGCAGTGTAGAACACGCGCTGGCGCACATCGAGGAACTGGTGCTCCATGACATGCCGGAGGAGCAGCAGCGCTGGTATGCTGTCAAGCTCTTTGAGCGGGACGAGAAAGTCCGTGAACAGCTGAACCTGCCCCAGGCCCAGCTGGACCACATTGAGCAGGATATCAAGTTCTGTGAGGAGGAAATGGACGACGATGCCGAGAGCATCATCACCAGTGAGCGCTATACATACATCGCCTCAATTCTCAAGGGTGCCTATACCAAGCACCGGAAGGGCATGACCACTTCCGATAAAATTGACAGAATCGTCACCAACCGGATTCTGGCCCTTCCCATTTTCGCAGTGGTTATGTTCCTCATTTACGCCATTGCCATGGGCTCCTGGCCCGTTTCTATCGGCACGATTGGTACTGACTGGGCCAATGATGTCCTCTTTGGCGAGTGGGTGCCCGGCTTCTTTGACAGCTTCCTGCTGAACAGCGCCGGTGAGCCCGTTGTCGCCGAATGGCTCTACGGACTGATTCAGGACGGTATCGTGGCCGGCGTCGGCGCGGTGCTGGGCTTTGTACCGCAGCTCCTTGTCCTCTGCCTGCTGCTGGCGATTCTGGAGGACGTTGGCTATATGGCCCGTGTAGCCTTCATTATGGACCGGATTTTCCGCCGCTTCGGCCTCTCCGGCAAGAGCTTCATCCCCATGCTGGTCGCCACCGGCTGCGGCGTTCCCGGTATTATGGCCTCCCGCACCATTGAGCAGGACCGTGACCGGAAAATGACCATTATGACCACTGGATTCATTCCCTGCGGCGCCAAGATGCCCATTATCGGCATGTTTGCCGGCGCCATCTTCGGCAATTCCCCGCTGGTGGCCGTCTCCGCCTTCTTTATTGGTATCGCGGCTGTAATTGTTTCAGGCATTATACTCAAGAAGTTCAAGGCCTTCGCCGGCGACCCCGCGCCCTTCGTCATGGAGCTGCCGGCCTACCATGCCCCCACAGTTGGCAATGTCCTGCGCTCCATGTGGGAGCGGGGCTGGTCCTTCATCAAGCGGGCCGGTACCGTTATTCTGCTCTCTTCAATTATTTTGTGGTTCCTCCAGGGCTATGGTGTCGTGGATGGTGCCCTCCAGGCTGTAGAGGACAGCGAGCAGTCTATTCTGGCGGCCATCGGCTCTGTTGTGGCCTATATCTTTGTTCCCCTGGGCTTTGGACATTGGCAGGCGGCTGTGGCTACCTTCACGGGCCTGATTGCCAAGGAAGAGGTCGTCATGACCTTCGGCAGCCTGTATCACTATGCGGGCGAGCTCAGTGAGACTGGCGACGAAATCTGGAGCCTTCTGGCCCTGGACTTCACAGCCCTCTCTGCGTATTCCTTTATGATTTTCAACCTCCTGTGCGCCCCCTGCTTTGCGGCCATGGGCGCCATCAAACGGGAGATGAACAACGGAAAGTGGACTGCTTTTGCCATTGGCTACATG
>CAZRNK010000358.1:0-2641 GCA_964601435.1 uncultured Oscillospiraceae bacterium
TCGGTTAATACCGGTTTTTAACCCCTGACATGAAGGGAAGAGACAATCCCAGAGATTATCCCCCGGATTAGATTATTCGAGGAAATCGCAGAAATATTAGGGAAATCCAATATTGCCACTCAATCTCCTCGAATAATCTTCAGTTTATGTTTACCTTAAAAAGTCGGGAATGTTACTTGCTGTATGTGTCTCATCTTTGGCTTTCTCTTCAGGAAACCATTTTGAAGCCCAGTTTTTTAAATCCCTGTCCATCTTTTGTTGTGACAGGACAGTATAAAGAGAAGTGGTATAAATCGAGGAATGCCCGAGAAATGTGCGGATCACCTCCATTTCAATCCCGGATTCAAGCATATGCGAGGCGGCTGTCCGGCGCATCGTGTGAGGAGTATAATTCTCAGCTTTAAATTTATCAGGGTACTCTTTTTTCGCTTTAGCGATATATTTCTTGTAAACCTCCTCGATTGCTGATACCGACATTTTTTCATGTGTCTGTGATTTAAAAAGGAATGCCTCGGGCTGATTTCCAAGCCGTCTGTAGTGGATGTATCCCCTTATGATTTTGGCACATGGTTCGGAAATCCAGACGCTCCGGGATTTCCCGCCTTTTCCATTTATGATGTCAACATGGGCGCCTCGACCATTTTCGAAATGGATGTTTCTTATTTTGAGGTTGCAGGTCTCAGCGCAGCGCATTCCGGCACCATACATTGTTGACAAGAGAACTTTGTCTCGTTTGCCAATCTCCGTGCGGTCATTCGGCATTGCCATCAGGATCTGGACTTCCTCCAAGGTGAAGACTGGCATGATGTTTACCCGGGTTTTCTTCCGGGGGATTTTTCCAAGCGTGTTCCTGAAGAAAGTAGCCTCGAGATTGATATTCATGGCATATTTGGAAAAAGAATTCAGTGCGGCAAGCCTTTGGTTCCTTGTCCTCGCACTGCATTTGCGCTCTTCTTGAAGCCAATCCAGGAACCCGGAGATGGTTCCATAATCAAGCTTTTCAAAAGTAACCTGGTCGGCTGAAAGATTTTTTTGATTGTATAAGTAATCCAGAAGCAGACGGTATGTCGTTTTATATGATTCCACCGTTTTTTCGCTACATCCCTTTTCCAGTGGGAGGTATGATTCAACAAAGTCCTGCAGGGTGTCCAAAAAACTGTATTTATTCGTCTTCATAGCACACCTCTGGGAACACATCCCCACTGAATGCGGCAAATTTCTGGAATTCATCAAGGAACATATCTGTGGTAAATTTCATATACCGCTCAGTCTGGCGAAGGTTGCTGTGACCAAGATAAATGGAAAGATACGGGATCGAATTATCAACGCTGATTCCCATCTCCTTAAGTTGTACAAATGATCTCTGGACGAAAGTATGCCGGAGACAATGGAAGCATGCCCCTCTTTCATATTTTTTATCCGGCCTTGGAATATTTATCTCTCGCAGGATCAGCCGGAAACGGCTATCTACGGTTTTAAGGCTTATATGGGCGGAATCATCTTTCCCAGGGAACAGCCATGCATCAGGCTGACCGATAACCCCCATAACAATGCAGTACTTCTGCAGGAGCATGGAAAGTGATTCATGCATTGGGACAATCCGCTGTTTATTATCTTTGGCGATTTCAAGTACAAGCACACCATCGGAAGCATTGAAGTTCCTTTTCTTTAAGTTGATGATTTCTGACAACCGTAGCCCACAGCATAAGGATATCCGGATGATCATAGGAAGCATGGCGCGTATGTGCGGGACAGTATTATTACCACCTGAAGGGTAGGAATCGGCTATTTCTATGATACGGGCGATTTCCTCATCAGTGAAAATATGCGGCATGTAGCTGTCACGGATTTTCGGGACAGTAGGGACGTATGCAGGGATTCCGGATTGCACAAGGTATTCCGTAAAACGGCGTATCGTTCCTACCGCGTGGGAAACCGTGCTGTCAGCGCCATGAAGTGTTTGGATCCATCCATCGATGGTATCTTTGGAAATGGAACGTGATCTGTTGGTTTCCAGGTAAGAATCAAATCCCTTCAGCACCCGCCGGTATGTAATGATTGTTTTCTCACAATAAGACGCTGCCTTTATGCAGAGAAACTGTTTAATTAGACTGGCATAGGAGGAATTGAATTGGGTGTCATTCATAAGTCAGCCCTCCCTTCCAGCAGATCCTTGAAATAACCAGTTGGATCAGGCGCCCGAAGGGCGCAGTTCTTTAAATTTATAACATCCAGTGCGGCATAATACTGGACCACGTTCGGATCTTTATGCCCCAGAATCCGCCTCACGACTTCATAGGAAACACCATCATTGACCATTGATGTGGCCGCCGAGGAGCGGAATATATGGGGACCATGCCGCCTGCCGTTTGGCTCAACACCGCTTTTTCTCATACAGACATTGACGACATCCCGGACGGCAGCTGTTGCTAGGGATCTATATGGAGCCTCAAGGCGGAGAAATATCCTGTCTTCATCGGAATCAGGCCTTCCGTTACAGATGTAGTCTTTGAGTGCGTTTTCCACTTCAGGCAAAAGGGGAAGGCTCAGCGGTTTGCCGGTTTTTTCCTGGATATAGTTGATTCGTCCATTACTGAAGTCTACCTCGCTGAAGGAAAGTTTCACGATGTCGCCGGATCTC
>CAZRNK010000359.1:0-2637 GCA_964601435.1 uncultured Oscillospiraceae bacterium
GCTCAGGCCAAAGCCAAAGGGGTAGCGCACTTTCACGCCAAAGGTGGTAAAGTACCGGTATCCCACATAGATGCCTTCCTGATACTCGGTGAACCACCGGTTGCCCACAGGCCGCTCCACTGTCTGGCCTACCGGCACCGGCGTGTGGTTGCCAATCATCCCCCAGTAGTCCACCTGGTTTTCGTCCCCGGTATAGGACTCAAAGCCGTCAATCCAGCTGCCGAAGTTTTCCGTGGAGGGGTGGTCGGAGAGCTTTTCTGCAATGGTGTCCGCCAGATGCCCGGAGGGGTTCACCTTCCCCATGAGGATGTCTCCCGCCGCTGCGGCCCCCATCTGTCCGGGGAGCCAGGCCAGGAGCACCGCCGCCGGCCTTATCTCGTCCTCCCAGGCCATGTCGATGATGCCCGCAACGTTGAGCACCACAACAACCTTGTCAAAGGCATCCCGCAGCCGGGTTAAGAGCGCCTTCTCTTCCTCGGACAGGTAATAGTCCCCGCCCTCGGGCTTTCAGTCCTCCCCCTCTCCCGCCATGCGGGTGAGGACATAGACGGCTGTGTCCGTATAGGCCGCCGCCCCCGCCAGCAGCGCCTGGCTCACCGGCATCTCGCCGGTGCTCTGGGTCATGCGGAAGATATTGTGGGCCCGGGCCTCCTGCTTGAGGGCATCCTGCCCGGCGCAGAAGTCCTGATACGCCTGCAGGAGCCCCGGCTCCAGCTCCGCCCCGGCCGCTGCAAGGGCCTGGGGGAGCGTAATGGTGAAGTTGCTGCGGGTGGCCCCGGAGCCGGAGCCGCCGGTGAGGAACTGAATCTGTCCCGTACCAAATACCGCCAGGTGCTTGCCCGCCGGAAACGGCAGCGTGCCGTCATTGCGCAGGAGCACCATGCCCTCCGACGCCATCTCCCGGGTGGTCTCCAGCCGGGACAGCTCCTGCGGTGTATACTGTTTTCCTGCCATCATTTTCCCTCCTTACCGGCGGATGCCCGCCGCCTGCTCGGCCGCCAGCATCCCCGACACCAGGGCGAAGGTGAGTCCCGCTCCGCCGGGGGCGTAGTAGTGCTCGGCCGCAAAGCCGGTGACGTGGTCGCCGCAGACATAGATGCCCTCGATGACCTTCCCCTCCGGTGTCAGGGGCTCCAGCCACTGGTTGACCGTGACGCCCCCCTGGGTGCTGTCCACCTGGCGGATGCCCTTCATCACATAGAAGGGGGCGCGGCGCACCCCATGGGTCAGATAGCGCGCATCCTTCTGGAAGAGGGTGTCCATGCCGCTGTCCACCGCCTCGTTATATTCCTCTACCGTGGCCCGCAGCAATGCCGGGTCGGCCCCCATAAAGGCCGCCGCGTCCTCCAGGCTCTCCGCTTTATAGATGTTTCCTTTTTTGAAATCTGCGGCATAGACTGTCTCCAAATCCTCAAAGGGGACGTCGAAGTTAATCCGGCCGGCAAATTTCTGCGCCCCTTCTCCCAGGCAGGCCTTGTCCGATGTCTCTGCCCATACGGCCTGGAAGCCCTCGGCGTCGTACATGCAGTAGGCCACCTTCCCGGGTGCGGCGTTCACCGGGTCCAGAATGTCCCGGAAGCCAACCGCCTCGTTCATGAGCCGCCGCCCGTCCTTCCGCAGGAGCAGGCCCTGGGGATTTTCCATCAACAGCCCTTCCCGGGTGTATTCATGGCCGCCAAACCAGGGGGGCAGCAAATGGATGTTCATATCTTTCCGCGTCTCCGCCCCAATCTCGGCGCACATCTCGATGCCGTCGCCCACGCAGGTGGGCATCCCCGCGGGCCGGATTTCGTCCCCCTCTGCCTGGACCCTGGGCACATACTTGGCAATGGATTCCGGTGTCCCGGCAGCGCCGCCGCAGGAGAGGATGACTTTTTCCGCATAGACGCACTTCTCTTCGCCGGCGGATTCCACCACAACGCCGGTCACCTTGCCCGCATCGTCCGTCAGGAGCCGCTTGCCTGGCGTGCGCCCATAGATTTCAACGCCCAGGGCCTTGCAGTCGGCAAGCATTTCCTGCACCAGGAACGCGCCCAGGCTGGTGGTGCCCCGGAACAGCTCTACATTCATGGAGCCGGGAATCCCAAAGGCCCCGTCCCCCAGATAGACCCAGCCCATGTCCTTCTCTTCAAAGTAGCGCGCCACATCTTTGGCCCGGGAGATATAGCGCCGGATGAGCCGGGGATTGCCCAGGTAGTGGAGCTCCTTCATAATGGTGTCAAAGAGGACGGGGATATTGGTGTCATTTTCATAGTCTCCCCAATCCTTGAAAGCTGTGGAGAAAATCGTCCCGGCGCAGACCGCATTGCCCCCGGGGGCCGCCGCCTTTTCAAATACCGCCGCCTTCAGCCCGTTCTTGGCGGCCGTCACTGCGGCCATCAGCCCGGCGGCGCCGCCGCCCACAATGGCCACGTCATATTTCGGAAAGTCCATGTTGCAAACACCCCTTCTGTGCGTTTTCCGCCTCTCCCCGACTGCGGGGAGAAATACGGCTTCTCTTTGCATATATTATAAAAATTTGTTACAAAAGAAGAAAGAGAAGAACATGACCTTTTCTCCGGAAAAGGATGACCAGCGCGCCCGGTGTGCAGGATGCCTTTTTTATATATTGTGTTTCCGTCTGTTTTGGTATAAAAT